>JARFQX010000927.1 GCA_029287555.1 Rubripirellula sp.
GGAGTTTTGCGAGCCGCGACGAGAGGACTTGAGTCGCGCCGATCGAATGTCCGAGCGTTCCAAACAACTTGGGATCAAGCACCGGGCCCTGCTATGCGGTGGGGAGCCCGCCCTCGATTCGCCTTCGGCCGAAACCCGCCGACGCGCGCTCGATGATCACCTTCGATGGGCAGAGGTGGCCAAGCATCTGGGATGCAAGTTCATTCGGGTGCGGGCGTCGAGCGAGGGAGATCATCAGCAACAGCTCCGCCATGCCGCGGAAGGGATCGGAGCGTTGTGTGACGCGCTGGCAGACGAGCCGCTGTCGGTTCTGGTCGAGAATATCACCGGCCCTTCGAGCGATCCCGACTGGCTTGTTGAACTCGTTGAACGGGTGGGCGCCAACCGTCTCGGTTTGATCGCGGACTTCGGCAACTTCGCCGGTGATATCTATGCCGGCATGAAACGCTTGCTTCCCTACAGCAAATCGGTTTGCACCAAATCGTGGGAATTCGACGAAGACGGAAACGAAACCAAGATCGATTTCCAGAAGATGATGGGCCTGATCAAGGACTCCACGTTTGAAGGTTGCATCGCAATCGAGTATCTCGGCGAAGACCCCGTTGAGGGTGTGCGTCAGACAGCGGAACTGATCAAGCGATACGGTTAGATCGCAAACGGTAGTCGCCGATCGTAGCTTTACCGCGCGATACGATCGGCGGAGCGATCGGCGACTATGTCATAATTGAAAGTGCTCTAAGGTTTCGTCGAGGCGCCGTCGGCGCGACGTAGGTTGCCCCAATCGAGATCAAACGGTGGATCGTCCTCGATCGGGAACTTGGCTGCCGCCCGCTCATCCAAGTCGATCCCCAATCCCGGGCGATCGCTGAGCCAGTAGTATCCGCTGCGCAACTCAGGACATCCTGGAAACACGTCCTGTTCCTCTTGTCGGAATTCCCTCGCCTCCTGGATCCCAAAGTTGGGCGTCGCGATGTCGAGGTGGACGTTTGCGGCATGACCAACCGGTGAAACGTCTCCCGGCCCGTGCCATGCCGTGCGTACCGCAAAGAAGTCGCAGAAGGCCGCCAGTTTTCGCGCCGGCGTCAAGCCGCCAATCTGCGAGATGTGCACTCGGATGAAGTCGATCAGGCGATCCTTGATCAGTCCCGTGAACTCGTTGGGATTGTTGAACAATTCCCCCATCGCCAGTGGCGTACTTGTTTGCGCTCGGAGGTGCTCGAAATAGCCAATATCTTCGGGACTGAACGGGTCTTCCAGAAAGAACAGCCGATAAGGTTCCAAGTCCTTGGCTAGTTGGATCGCCAGCACCGGAGGGACCCTTTCGTGCACGTCGTGCAGCAGTTCGACTTCCGCACCAACGTTCTGGCGGAGGTAATCGAACAACTTGGGAATCGTTCTCACGTAAGGCTTCGGTTCCCAAACGCGTGTTCGTTGATTTGGGGGAACACTCTCATCTTCGTCGGTGGAAGAACGAACGCCGTAGGTTGAAACACCGGGAACTCCCACCTGCACTCGGACATGCCGATAGCCGGCCTCCGTATAGCGACGCACCTCGTCGGCAACCTGCTTGAAGGAATCGCCCCGGGCGTGACGATACGTGTCGACCGCGTCGCGACACTTTCCTCCCAGCAATTGATAGACGGGCAAACCGGCTCGCTTGCCGAGCAAGTCCCACAGCGCGATGTCGACACCGCTGATCGCATTGTTCAAGACAGGACCATTTCGCCAATAGGAACTAACGAATGACGATTGCCAGATGTCTTCGATCTTGGTGGGATCTTTGCCGACCAGAAACGGCTTCAAGTATTGATCCACCGCCGTTTGTACCACTCGAGCACGTTGAGTAAAGGTGGCGCAGCCTAAACCGTACAAACCTGGCTGGTTGGTCAATACTTTCACGACAACCAAACGAATCCCCGCCGGCGCGGTCAGAATGGTCCGCACATCGGTGATCTTCAAATTCTCACCGGTCGCGCTCGATTCATCGGCGGCCTGGGCCGACCAAGGTCGTATTGCCGACCAGCCCGCCGCGGCGAACGCCAAGGCCGATGCGCCCAACCAATCACGTCGTTTCATGCGGTTACCCATACCAGCTGTTCCTCCTGCGTAATGATGAAAAAAACCTCAAAATCGCGACCTTCACACTTCACCCTTCACCCTTCACCCTTCACCCTTCACCCTTCACCCTTCACCCTTCACCCTTCACCCTTCACCCTTCACCCTTCACCCTTCACCCTTCGCTTTCCCGGGATTTGCGAATCGTGTTGACCGCGACGCCCGCCCACAGCAGCAAACAAACGACTGCCAGCAACAAGGCGAGGGGCCGATCGAAGAATGCTCTCAAGCTGCCCTGACCACCTGCCAGCGTTTGCACGAACCTCTCCTCCAAGGGACCACCAAGAATCAGCCCCAGAACGAGCGCTCCGATCGAAATCTTGAACCGTTCACAGAGCACGCCGAGCAAGCCAAAGCCCAGCATCAAGATCACATCGAAACTACTTCCATTGACGGCGAACGAACCGACGATGCAGAACATCAGGATCACCGGCAACAACACGCGTCGAGGGATTCTCATCACCTCGCGACCGAGTTTCACCGCGCACCAACCCACCGGCAACAACACTAGATTCGCGAGAATAAAAATCAGGTAGATGCTGTAGACCAACTCGCCCTGTTGCTCAAAGATCTCGGGTCCGGGCTTGAGGTTCTTCATGTACAACACGCCAATCACGATGGCGGTCACGGAATCGCCGGGGATTCCGAAGACCATGGCCGGAATCCACGCCCCGGCCAACGATGAGGAGTTCCCCGCACAGGCATCCGCAATGCACTCCGCCGAACCGCGACCGTACTGTTGAGGCTGCTTGCTGAACCGCTTTGAAACGGCCACGCAAACCCAGGCGGCCATGTCCGCACCGGCACCGGGAAGGATACCGATCGCCGATCCCATCGCGCTGCTTCGCAAGAAGGAAATGGGACGTTTGCCTAGCATCTTGATCGCTGGGCCGAGAATGCCACCTCGGCCATCCCCACTTGAGCCATCCGAGCCTTCCGTTGCCGCCTGCGGCGTGGCCTGCAAATGACCGGCGTTGCGCAACACTTCTGATAATCCGAACAAGCCAATCATGGCTGGAATGAAATTGATTCCCTGAAACAACTCGGCGTGACCGAAGGTGAACCTCGCCTGTCCGTGCACGGCACTGAGTCCAACGGTCGAGAGCAACAATCCGATCAACAATCCGACCAACGAACGGGCGATACCAAAGCGGCCAACCACCACCGCACAACTGAGCCCCATCAGATAAAGCCAAAAGTACTCGGTCACGCTAAACAGGGCGGCCATCTTGGCAAGTTGATGACCGAGGCCGATCAGAACCAACGCCCCCAGCAGGCCACCCAGGACGCTGAACCACAGCGACGTCCCGAGGGCACGTCCCGCCTCACCACGCTGCGCCAGCGCATAGGCGTCGTCGGCGTAAGCAGCCGAGGCGGGTGTTCCGGGGACCCGCACCAGGGTTGTCGGAATGTCGCCGGCGAAGATCGCGCAGGCCACCATCGTGACGATCGACGCAAGCGCGGGGACCGGTTCCATCCAATAGGTCATGGGGACAAACAGTGCCACGCCCATGGTGGCCGTCAGTCCTGGCATCGCACCAAGGAAGACTCCGTAACAAGCCGAAAGAATGACCACGCCCCACACGGCCGGATCAAGAAAGACCTGTTCGGCAGCCAGCAAAATGTCACGATTCATGTTGCCTCACCAACCCAACAAGCCTCGCGGAAGTGGCACGCGCAACCCGATCGCGAATACCTGATAGACGACAACACTCAGTCCCAAGCCAAGACCGATCGCCAGCGTTGGGCGGACACGAAAACAGAGCAGCAAGCCAGTTAGCATCACCGCCGCGGTGATAACGAATCCCAGGTGTTCAGCCGCCACGAGGTAGAACAGCGTTGCGATGATCACCAACAGAGGTGCCTTCAGATCGTTGGACTCGGTCTGCGGCACGGGCTCCATACCTCCGCGTCGAGCTTGCCAGTAGACGCTTCCGCACGCCAACGCCAACAGCCCGGCGATGCAAGCTGGAAAGATCGTTGGGCCAAAATGTTCGCCACTAAGTGAAGTGAAAGCCGGACCGGTGAGCACCTCTTTGAATAACTCATCTTGTCGCTCGAGCGTCTTGGCGAACTCGTCCGGGCCCTCGCGACTGAGATTGAATCCTGCTTGCCGCATGAACTCGATTAATTCATCACTGTGGGCGATCCCATCCAAAGCTTCGGACAAGATCTCCAGCCGCTCAGGCGGCGTGCCCTTGGGCGCCGCGATACCGCGCCATCCAGCAATCGACCACTCGTGACCCTGTTCCGCAAAGGTCGGAACGTTTTCGAAACCAGGAACACGCTGGTCGGCCATGACCCCCAAGCACCGCACTTGCCCGCCAGCCAACATCGCGTCGGCCTCCGGAAGCGAGCAGCAAACCACATCAACACCGCCGGCGCCGAGCTCTTGCATCGACGGCCCCGCCCCGTTGATCGAGATCCAGATGGCTGCCGTCGGATCGAGCCCGCGAGCGTTGAGCCAACCAGCCAAAGCGACGTGCCAAATGCCCCCGAAAGCTGTGCCACTGGCCTTGAGTTGGCCGGGCTCCGCAGCAATCGCCGCCTGCAGCTCATCGAGCGACTGGTAAGGACTATCTCCCCGGACAAATAGTGCTGCGCTGTCACGATTCAAGAGCTGCAGCGGCGCGAAGTCTCGATAAGTCACCGACGTCAGACCACGCCAGTGGAGCATGTTGAGTTCGACCGTAATGGTCGTCAACGTGTAGCCGTCCGCTCGCGCCCGCGCCCCACGCGTGTGTCCGGTCAC
>JARFQX010000963.1 GCA_029287555.1 Rubripirellula sp.
CCACATTTCCCAAATCCGCAACTCATGTTTCGCTCGAGCGACAGATAGATATCTTGGGGCGCGTATCCTCGATCAAGCAGTGCCTTCGAGACGAACTTCATCATGGCCGGAGGTCCGCACATCACGGCAACGCCCTGCTCGGGGTGGCAATCGAGATGGGATGGATCAAGGATGTCGGTGACGACCCCCACGGGGCCCTTCCACCCCGGTTCGCTATGGTCCACCGACACCAGAACATCGACTTTGTCGCCTTGATTCCAACGATTGGACGCTGCGTCTCGGAAGACCATATCATGAGGCGAACGCGCCCCGACTCGCACCAGAATCCGACGGTACGAATCGAGGTCTTCGAAGAGCGCAAAAAGTAGGGCTCGCAGCGGTCCGACGCCACAGCCACCGCCGACGATCAAGACTTCGCGGTCACCGAATCTCTCGAGTGGATACGCTTGACCGTAGGGGCCGCGAATTCCGACGCAATCACCGACCGACATTTCGTGCAGCGCGTCGGTGACCCGGCCGACTCGCATGATCGTGATCTCCATTCGCTCGGTGATCGCCGGCGAGGATGAGGGCGTGAACGGCGCTTCCCCGATGCCCGGCACCGTCAACTCGACGAATTGACCGGCGCGGAACGCAAGCCGTTCCTCGGGCCGAAAACCCAAGGTCTTAATTTCCGGTGTTTCATCCACAATCGAATCAATCGTGGCCCGGATCGGCATGTAGGGATTCCGTCTCATCCGCCGCACGTTTCAATACGTCTCGTATGTCGATGTTACCCGTGCACACCTCGGTGCAACGACCACACCCGTCACAGGCGTAGCAGTCCAGGACTTCAGGGAAATAGTCGAACTTCTTGACAAACCGATTCTGCAATCGTTTGGCGCGGCCGGGGCGAGGATTACCGCCACCCGCAACTCGGGCAAAGTTCATCAGCAGGCAACCGTCCCACTGCTTTCCCCGCACCGCGACACCATCGACGACGCCGTCAACGAGCTGAAAACAATGACACGTGCAGCAGGCAAAATTGCAAGCGCCGCACTCCACACAGTCTTCTGCGATTTCGCCCCACATCGCCTGGTCTTTCGCTCCGCGAACCGCAGCGGCAAGATCCATGCCCGGTTCCAATCCGTGTCGCGCCGATTGACGGATCAGCCGCTCGGTCAATGCCTCTCGGCCATCCTGACGCTGTCGCAACGCTTTCTCACCCGCTCCCTGGAGAAACTCCGAAAGCTCTCGCAGGCATTGCTCGCCACGTGGGCTTCCGGCCTCAATCAGGTACGTATCGGAAACGGGCGAGATGTTGATGTCGTAACCCGACTCCGCATAGGGTTTTTGGCCCACGATCGGACAGAAACAGGTTTCGCGACAACCGGTACAGTCACAGGTCACGATGAAGGTTCTCTGGCGCGCCTCGATGTAATTCGGATCGCCCGGCGGTAGTTCACCGAAGATGTGATCCTGGATCTTCAGGCCTGCGAGATCACAATTCTTGACGCCGATAACGATTCGCTCGGGAAGCGGATCTCGATGCGACTCGTCAAGAGTCGGGCCGAAGAACTCGCGTGGCGGGAAGAAAATCGATTTCAGCGGCTCAATCTGACGATAAGCGCCAAGTGTCAGCCTCTCGCCGTCCCAGGCCGCGGTGCGGACCAAGTGGAATTGATCGTCCTCACCGGCTTGCAGCGCGAAGATCTCGCGCTGCCCGCACATCGCGGCCAGGAATTCGTCAATCGTGTGTCCTTCCGCAATCGTGTACGTCAACCCGCTCATGGAGGATTTTCAGTGGGAATGCCAGGCTTCGGCGAGTCGCGGTGATACAAATCCAGCAATTGAAGACGAGTTGCGGTGAGTCGCTTGGCAAGCGCGAGGGCAGCGCATCGCATGAACTTGTAGCCAAAATCCGGTTCCTGCTCGCATAATTGCAGGAGATCCGCCGCGTCAATCTCGACCATCGTCGTGTCGGCCAACACCCGGGCGTTGGCAGTCAATCGATCTCGCCCCACCAGCGGCGACCAACCGAGCAACTCGCCCCGGCCAATGGTCAGAACTGTTGCACAACCGGTAGCTGGTGTGCAGATTTCGAGCGAAATCATCCCGTCGACGACCAAATGGCAGTGACGCGCCGGTTCGTGTTCACGAAACGCCATCTCCCCTTTCGAGAACGCCACCAACCTGGCTTTGTCCGCCAGCTTTTGCACGTGCTCATCCTTGACCCCCCGCAGAAACTCGAGGCCGCGCAAGATTCCATAAAGATCCTCGTCCGCTGCGTCGTCTCGCTTCATCGACTCCTAGCTCCCTTTCCCGATCATCTCACCGGCCTGGATCCCAGTCTGGGCGCGGCCGAGGGGCCCGCGGTAGACCAAGAAGCAAAAGATGTTCCGAGGAAAAAGTCGAGGCTGGAGCCCACGCAGGTCGGCTTTCGGAGTGGGGGGCGACCCATGGAGTGTGCGTTAAAGCGCGCCTGCGCATCTTGGCGTCTCGGTAGCGGCGGTCATTTCATTCGACAGCGCGCAGGTTCGAAGCGAGCCGGGGCAAGACGGATCCGGTGAAGGGCAGGCAAGTCGAGGCCGACGCCGAGTGGCTGATCCAGTCGATGAGCCCGTCCGGCGGCCAGCGTCCGGCAGCTACCGATCACGACGGTTGTTGACGCGGTCCGGGTAATCTTTGCCAGACCAACTGTTAAGTACCGAATGCTGCCACGACTCGAGCGCGGACTTCATGGCGGCAACACGTTCGGGGTACTGGCGACTGAGATCCTGTGATTCCATTGGGTCGTCGACGAGGTGATACAGTTCGAGCCGAACGTCGCCGTCTTGTTCGATGCGGTGCAATTTCCAGGGCCACTCGTTCCATGCCGCGTGACCGTGCAGATCATTCAAATCAAATTCCGGAAACTCCTTCACATTCTTCAGCAACCGGTCGGGGTAGGGCGTCGGTCTTCCCGCTTGCTGAGCCTCCATTAATGCTCGAATGATCCGATCGCTGTAGGTTGCTTGGCCGGAAAGGAACCCATGCCAGAATCCCATGGGAGGACGAGTCTTCATGGTCCCGTCCAGGATGCGATTCAAGTCGATTCCGTCGAGAGGATGTTTCGTCGGTGGCGTCAGCTTGGCAATCGACAGCAGCGTCGGAAAGAGATCGGAGGCGAAGGCTGGAACGTCGATCGATCCGGGCTTCAACTTGGCCGGCCACTCTACGATCGCAGGAACGCGCAGGCCACCTTCGTAGATGCTTCCCTTCTTCATGCGACCGCCGGATGATTCGGACACCAAGCCACCGTTGTCGCTGCAGTAGAAAAGAAACGTGTTTTCTTCGATCTCCAAGTCGCGAAGACACTGGCGAAGCCTTCCGACTTGTTGGTCGAGCAGCGTGATCTCGCGAAAGTAGCCAGACTTCGCGGTCGATTCGTCATCGTACAGACTCGAAGCGTTAGCGATTCCTTGCGGTAACTCTTGCTGCGGGTCATGGGGCGATGGAAACCAAGTCACGGCAAACATCGGCCTGTCATTGCGATGGTGCCGTGAAAGGAAGTCAATGGTGGCATCCATCGTGGCCACGGTACCCGACCCTTTGATCTGCACGTAGTGGCCATTGCGACTCAGGTAAGGGTCGTTGTCAAAGAAGTTCAGGCCGGAAAGCCACTCATCGAATCCCTGCTTCCCGGGACTGGTGGGACTTTTCGCTTGGACCGAGCCGATGTGCCACTTGCCGAAGTGGCCGGTGACGTAGCCAGACGATTGCAGCGCTTCGGCGATCGTGAGCTCATCCGGTCGCAGATAGTGGCCGTGATTGGGAACGTTTCCACGAAACGGATGACGCCCGGTCATGACACTCGCTCGTGTGGGTGAACAAACCGGGGCGCTCGCATAAAACCGACGGAACACGACACCATCCTCGGCCATCGCGTCTAAGTTCGGCGTCCTCACAAATGGATGACCGGTGAAACCCGTGTCGCCGTATCCGTGATCATCCGCCATCACCAGGATGATGTTTGGGCGCTGATCGTCCTGGGCCATCGCATGAAAACCAAGGAGACAGAGAAAGACAAAGACAAATGCTCGCAGGTTCAAGATCAATCCTCCAGGAAGAACAGTGGCAACAGCGGGAACGGTGACAACAGGGGCAACAGGCAGAACCGTGGCAACAAGGCCATGGAAGGCGCGCAAGATCTGTTAGACTAACCGAGCCGGCACCACTTTTGGGCCTCCAGCAACCGACCAGCCGACATGTTAAATCCAAGACCCTGCCTTCATTCTTGCCTCCTCTGCCTGATGTTTCTTGGCCTGGGCGTCATGCCCGTCGGAGCCGATCAGCCGCAACTGGAGCAGGTTGATGTTTTTCCCGCGGGGATGAACGATGTAGCGCTCTATCGAATCCCGGGCATGGTGGTTACGCCAAAGGGAACCGTGCTGGCCTACTGCGAAGCACGAAAGGACAGTCGATCGGATTGGGGTGAAATCGAAGTCCATCTACGGCGATCGTTTGACGGTGGCAAGACATGGCAGCCTGCTCAGAAGATCGCGCATCGCGGGCAACGCATCGAGGGGAATCCTCGCAAGCGTCAAGGTGGTGAGCACGAACAAACGGTTAACAATCCGGTGGCCATCATTGATCATCAGACTGGCAACATCGAGTTTCTCTATTGCGTCAACTATTCGCGTTGTTTCTCGATGCGAAGCGTCGACGACGGAGCGACTTGGAGTCATCCAGTTGAGATGACAGAGACGTTTGAGC
>JARFQX010000967.1 GCA_029287555.1 Rubripirellula sp.
CGCCGCATTCTTGGCATCGGAATGCAAAGATCAGCCGGAACTGAGGACACGCATTGAGGCGCTCATCGCTGCTCATGAGCAAGCAGACAGTTTGCTCGATACGGAGGCAATGGCGGTCGAAGAAACGTCGGTCGAACGGCCCATTCATCAGACAATCGGCGACTTTGAGATCATTCGTGAACTTGGTCGCGGCGGAATGGGGGTGGTTTATGAGGCTCGCCAGAAGTCACTGAAGCGCAGGGTCGCGTTGAAAGTACTCTCCAGCGGACTTGGGCTGAGCAGCAAGGCGATCTTGCGCTTTCGCCGTGAAGCCGAAGCGGCCGGGAAGCTGCACCACACTAACATCGTTCCGATCTACACGACCGGCGAGGACAAGGGGATCCACTATTACGCGATGGAGTTGATTGACGGTCCGTCGCTCGATGCGGTCATTGAGGATTTGAGAAAGCAGAAAATGGAGGCCGCGGAGGCGCGTGAATCGGATGCCGACGTGCCGAGTTGGCTGCGGAAGACAGCGCTTTATGATGCGACCGGTCCCGCACCGGCCCGCACCGATGCATCATCGGTTTCGACGAGTTCAACGGTTGCACAAGGATCTAGGTATTTTGACCATGTGGCGACCATGATCGCCGAAGTCGCCGATGCGCTCGAGCACGCTCATGAGCACGGCGTGATCCACCGCGACATCAAACCATCGAACCTGCTGCTGGCACCCGACGGACGACTCAGCGTCAACGACTTCGGGTTGGCCCGAATGCTGGAACAACCCGGCATGACGATGAGCGGAGAATTCGTTGGCTCACCGCTGTACATGTCACCAGAACAAATCACCGCCGGCCGAGTCACGATCGACCATCGCACCGACATCTATTCGCTTGGAGCGACCCTCTACGAACTGCTCAGTCTCCGGCCGCCCTTTCCCGGCCAATCCCGCGACCAAGTGTTGAGTCAAATCTTGCATAAGGAACCAGTGTCAACACGCAAGATCAATCGCAAGGTTCCAACTGACCTCGACACCATTTGCATGAAGGCAATCGAAAAGGATCCAGATCAAAGGTATCAAACGGCAGGACAATTGGCCAAAGACCTGCGGGCTTACGTGAACCGCCATTCGATCAGCATTCGAAGGCAGGGGCCAGTTGCACGAATCGCCAAATTGGCACGGCGCAATCCACTGGCAACATCATTCCTGGCCTTTGTTTGTGCCGTCACAGTTTTCGGAGTCACAGCATGGTGGCAGCGACACGTCGCGCGCATTGAAGACATCAAGGTCCAAATCATTGAAAAAGCGATGTACGGCGAGTTCGATGAGGCGAAGCAACTCCTGCAAGAAGCTGAGGCGATCGGACTTGAGAAAGGATGGCGAGAACTCTTGCTTGGCCAAATATTGCTCCATGAAGGAGACCAAATCCTCGCTTACGACCATCTCGTTGAAGCCGCATTGAAGCTACCGAATGAACCAGCCGCAAACTCGCTTCTCGCGGTCAGCTATTATCTCATTGGAAGAGAGGACGAGTACATGCTGCGACTTCGAGACGTCTACGAGTCGCGCCCGAAGACGTTTCTAGGAAAGCTATTCAAAGGTTATGCGCTCCATTGGATGGCCACTGACGAAGCTGTCGAACTTTTGAACGAAGTCATTGATGAAAAACCAACCTATACGGCCGCTCGAAGCTTCCGTGGAGAGGCATTGATGATTCAAGCACTCGACATGAACGACCGCACAAAGGCGCTCGAATTGGCAATCTCGGCGAAGAATGACTTTGAAGCTGTATTGACGATTTGGGGTAAAAACGAAGATGTCGCTATCGACCTGATCGATACCGAACTTGCTCTTGCGGTTATCAGCGATGGCTTAAATGACCAAGAGTCAGCCGAGAGGTACCTGCGGATGGCCGGTGATCGAGTTCGTTCAAACGAGTCGAAGTTGCTTTCGATGTCACGGCCGCTTTATTCGTCGATGTCCTACCATTACGTGTCAAACAAAGATGAGAAGTTTGCAGCGTTCCTTGACGAACACGGCGACCAACTCACTCATCCCCAGCGATCGGATCAACGAGGCTATTTCGAAGTCAAGGCTCCTGCCCGCCTTTTCGGACAGGAGTCGATTGCGGTGGACCGACGAGTTCAGCTTGGGATCGAGATTCACGCAGCATCTCCGCGCGAACTGCGCAGCCTTACCACCTATGTACCCGTCTTTACTTTGACAGACTCCCCGAAGTCGCAACGCGAAGATCTAGTGGCCATGCTAACACGCGACTTGGATTCACGACTCGGGCAGCATTCCGGGATCTATCTGTTGCTCGACTGGGTCGCCCTCCGCTTGTTGAATGGAGAGCAACAAACGCTGGATACCATCGCCAAAAGAATCCGACTCGGCTACGACGAATACTTCATCGGGCAGCATCGACGGCGTGGCATCGCAATGGCTGAGTACATGCTGGGAAACCTCACTGTGGAACAACTGCTGTCAGAGGTACGCGAATCAAGAGGAATCAGTTCCTATGCGCACCTAATAATTGCCGCCAACAAGATCGTTGAGGGAGATCGAACAGCGGCAGAAAAGCATCTTCGCGAATCGGTCGATTCCGGGTTCTACCATTACTACGCACCAAATTGGAGCAAAGCGTTTCTGCGACGTATTCAAGATCCAACGTGGCTTCCATGGCTTCCGCCCAACGAATCTGCAATCCTCGCAAAGCCCGGCGACACCAATGTCCGACCTCACGCAACTCCTCAAAGCGGCTGAGTCCGGGGATCAGCGGGCGGCGGAAGAGTTGTTGCCGCTCGTTTACTCGGAGCTTCGATGTTTGGCAAAGGCTCGGCTTTCGCACGAGCAGCCGGGACAAACACTGCAGGCAACCGATCTTGTCCATGAGGCTTACCGCCGGCTCGTGGATGGTGGTGAAAACGCCGACGCGAAGTGGAACAGCACGGGGCATTTTTTTGGTGCCGCTGCCGAGGCGATGCGGCGGATTCTGATTGATCGGGCGCGGGCCAAGGCGGCGCAGAAACGGGGCGGTGAGCTACAGCGGGTTGAGTTCGAGGAGCTGGAACATCCGGCGGCCAAACGTCCCGAACGATTCCTGTTGCTTGACGAGGCACTCACGAAACTCGAGTCGCAGGATCCTCAAAAGGCGCAGCTCGTCAAGCTGCGGTTCTTCGCCGGACTGACCAACAAACAAGCCGCTACCGCTCTCGGTATCTCCACTGCCACCGCCGATCGAGCATGGGCGTTCGCTCGGGCTTGGTTGAAAACGGAAATGGGTGATGACACGCAATAATCGCCGTGAACGAAAGATCTGTCCCGTTGCCAACATCCAAATCGACAAGACCATGACCTTTCAGTCGAGGTGTTCATGATGCAATGATGATCAATTGCCCTTACTGCGAAATTCAGTTCAGCCCTGGGTACGCCTGTTGTCCGCGCTGCAAGGATTTTCCAACACCACCGGCTGAGAGACGGGACTATCTCGCTGAGTATGTGAGGACGAGGATTTCTGAGGGCGGAGATCCGGCAGCAATGCGCGACTGTCTCACGGAAAATGGCTTCGGAGATGCGGATGCTGACACCCTTATTCGAACAGCTGTTTCCGCAACGCGATCGGAGACTCGCTCACAAGGTTTTCGCCGATTTGTGGCGGGACTCATCATGCTCGGAGCCGGTGGGCTGTCTGCGATTGTCTTGCTTACCGGAGTCCGATCGGGCATCGTGGCATTTGGGGTTTTGATTTTTCTCGGTGGTGGGACACTCGCCACACTGTCCGGCATCTATTCCATGCTAACCGGACGAGAATCAGAAACGGCTGGCAATTTCGTTATTCGATTCGAGGAGTGAACGACTGTTCCTCGCTTTCATCCCAAATGGGCCAGTCTTCGATGTGATCGATGCGTCTTTCCAAGGCCCATGCCCAAAGCGAGGAGTTGACGATTCCGACACGTTTTGTGTTGCGGCACTCGGCAAGGGACCGCCTGAAATTCGCTTCGTCCCCGTCTGCGAGATATTTCAGAGCCACCCAATATCGAGCATTCTGTTCCGCCTCGAGAGAACCATTTGCAGCTTGCATCAGTCTCTGCTTCGTGGTCTCGTCCCCTTTGTCGATAAAATCAAGCACACGTTGAGGCAGATGATATCGGTTTACCAGATCTTCACTCATCGATGCCTTGATCGACCTAGCTCTGTCGGCAGCAAGTTTTGGCTCCTGAAGCATGAGAGCAATTTGCAGTGCGCGAATCTGGGGCAGAATCGCATCGGAACGGCATCCAAACCAAGGCTTGCCAGATTCCTGCCAGTGTTGAATCTTGGTTTTCACGTCTTCCCGCTCGCGCTTGTCATCCATCGCGAGAAGACTGTGAGTAATCCATAGTGAGGGGGATCTGGTTAGCGGTTCCGCCTGCTCTACAGTCTTCTGACGGGCATCTCGTGATTGATCCAGACCGAATTGAATGATGGCCGGGGCTGTGTGAAAGATGCCGGACTTCTCAAACTTGTCAGCCGCCTCAGAGAATTGACCTTGGTGAAACAAGAACTCGGCGACCAGCACCTCACCCAGCGGATAGGTTCCCAACTGCTCAAGAAATTCGATCGACTGACGACACTTCGAAGCGTATTTGGCCTTCAGTGAATTCTCACTCATGTTCATGGCCGTCGTGTACGTGAACAGGCCAATGGAACGGACAAAAGGGCTGCGCGGTGCGATCGATTCACAGATCTTGATCTCTGCGATGGCTTGGTCAATCAGTTCGCCGGCTGCCGTTCGATCTGGGGAGTCATACGCTTTGTGAGTCAATACAGTTGCATATAGAGCCCGCGCCATGATCCAGTCTGGACGTTCAACGACGAGGGATTCGAGCGTTTGTTCGGCGACATCATAATCTTGGTACAAATTAAGATACGTGTAGAAAAGCTCGCCGTACTGGTCTGGAGTCTCTCTCTCGGTGACGATTCGTGCTTTTTGCGCAAAACCTTCTGCCACGTGGAAGTTGTGGTGGTAGCCATGGATGGTTACCAGCATGCACAATGCGATGAGGTTATCGGGATCGCGTTTCAGAATGTCATGGAAGCTGTCTCTTATACACATCACCGAGCCCACGAGACAATGAC
>JARFQX010001019.1 GCA_029287555.1 Rubripirellula sp.
AACATCTCTCAATTGATCGGCGGGGCAACCGAGGACACGGTGATCGCACGGGTCGGCGAAGCAATCATCAGTTCGATTGGTTCGGCGGAGACGCATTTCCAGGTGCTCGAGAATCCCGACATGATCACTCGCGTGGTGCTCTCGCGCGGACTCGACGCGCAAACTGCTTTTGAAATCGTTTCGATCGACATTGCCGATATCGACGTGGGCGAAAACATCGGCGCGCGACTGCAGAGCGATCAAGCAGAAGCTGACACGCGAGTCGCACGAGCCCAGGCCGAACGCCGTCGGGCTGAGGCGATTGCGGAAGAACAGCAGATGCGAGCGAAAGTTGCCGAGAATCAATCGCACTTGGTGCTTGCCGAGGCCGAAGTTCCCAAAGCGATGGCCGAAGCATTTGAGGCGGGTCGCATCGGTTCGACTCAAAGCCGTTGATCGCGTCCCGCGTTTCTTGTTCCCTCCACCCGTTGCTCCCGTGCCGCGTCGATCTTATCGAGTCCAGTTTCCGGGAGGCTGCGGACACGAACTGGCGGGCATCGTTGATCGCCCCGATCACCGCCACACGTTCCCCGTGGCTGTCTTCAGTCATTGCTTCACCTGCAACAAAGACCTCAAAGCCATTGTTCGAATCTCGCGAGCACTGGCCGATTTGGGGATTGGCGTGCTTCGGTTCGACATGACCGGATTGGGAGGAAGTCGCGGCGATTTTTCGCACACAAGTTTCTCGACAAATGTGGCGGATATAAAGTCGGCGATGCGGTTCGCTTCCAAGGAACTCGGGCCGGTCACCGCGTTGGTTGGACTCAGCTTTGGCGGGGCCGCGTCCTTGGCGATTGCCGGTAATCAGGGATTGCCCGGTGGCGTTCATGGTCCGGCACCAGCGGTGGTCACCTTGGCCACCCCCAGTGACACGGTGCACCTCGCTCTGTTGCTCTCGACCATGGATCCACAAATCGAAAGCCAAGGGATTGGTTCGGTAACGATCGGTGGACGCAACTGGAGCATTCGAAGGGAGATGCTTGAGGACTTTCGTCGGTACGATCTGCCGGCTGCAATATCGCGGGTCAAGAGTCCGACGTTGCTGTTCCACTCACCCGCCGACGCGACGGTTGGCTTCGATCATGCGATCCGCATCATGGGGCTGATTCAAACATCGCCCTCCGGTGGCGGCCCGGTCAGCCTGATCACACTTGACGGGGCCGATCATCTGCTGTCGCAGCGGCAAGAGGACATTGACTTCGTGACCGCAACCACGGCGGCGTTTATCAATCGCTATGCCAGCCCAGGATAATGGTCTCAGCTGTCTTTGGCTCGCTTGGCGAGCCCGCTTCGGGAAAGTAACACGCGGGGACGCAACAGTCGCTGAGACGCAGGGAAGAAACTGAACAACTTTCACGAAACTTCCCGCGGACCTCCCAAGACGCGGTAGATTTCCGTCTGGTCGGTCCATCCTTGCTCCACCGCGGCCCTGCCTCGGTCCCGCAAGTCGTTGCCCCCCGCATCGACAGCGATTCGCCTCATTTGATCCACCGATGCGCCCGACTCGAGCGCGTCGCCGAGCGCATCGCCAACTCGATCTTGTCCGTCGAAACGAACGCACTGGGCGATCGCCAGCCGTCCGCGATAGCCGGATCCCAGACAGGTCGGGCATCCATCGGTGACGCCGGGCGGGACGTCGGACGTGGGCAAACTCGTTTCGCGCGACACCGCTTTGCTACTCGCGCCACGACATGTCGAACAAAGGCGCCGCACCAGTCGCTGCGAGATGATTGCGCGGACCCCGCTGCGAACGATGTAGTGGGGAATGCCGAGTTGGACCAATCGTCGCAGTGCCGACGGTACGTCCGTCGCGTGCACCGAAGAGAAGACTAAATGCCCTGTAAGTGATGCCTGCAGTGCCGCTTCAGCGGTTTCCGGGTCTCTTACCTCGCTGACCAGGAGCACCTCGCTATCTTGGCGCATTGCACTTCGCAGCGCCGACGAGAGCGTCATGCCGGCCGATGGATCGAGTTCGCTTTGGCTGATCGAATCGATAACGGATTCAACCGGATCCTCGATCGTCATCACGCTCCGGCTCGGTTTCGACGCAGCGATTTCCCGGAGCACGGCGTACATTGTCGTCGTCTTCCCGCTGCCGGCCGGACCCGACAACAGGATGGCACCGTCGGTCGCCGATGACAGTTCATTGAGCGCCTGGCGAACATCATCGGACATGCCTAGCGAATCAATCGAATCAAAGGTTGAATCACGTCTCAGCAGCCGGATCACCGCTCGAGGCCCATGGACTGTCGGGAAAACACCGAGCCGCATCGAGACCTCACCTGGCGAAGTTTCTGGGGAAGCCGCTGTTTGCCAGCGGATACGACCTTCCATGGGCCGCGTACTTCGGTACGTGGGCAGACTGGCGAGCACCATCAATCGTGTCACCGGATCGCTTTGCCCTCCACCTCTGAGCCTGGCAATCTCCGTTAGCACGCCGTCGACTCTCAACAGCACCTGCCATCCGTCGGCCCGGGGCTGCAGGTGGATATCCGAAGCGCCCCGTTCAAGGGCGATCGGCACCAAACGATCCACGACATCGATCGCAAAGTTCGAATCGTGCGGATCAAGCTGGGAGAGGGAGGTCGACATGGATTCGCCATTGAGGCAGACTGATTCGGTTGAGGCTGCGGTTGAATGCGATGAGATGGTTCGCGTTTGGTCTTGTCATCAGCCTTCACTCGCTTGATGACACCATCGTAACGAATGATAAGAATGGTCGTTGATGCGGCGTACTCGCTCGGGGAGAAGATATTGAGAGGTCTCGTCCATTGGAACTTGGTGCTGAGCGCGACCGTGGTCCTTGTTTCAGGAACAACCGTGGTCGCCCAGCAGCCCGCGGTTCAGTCGGCCGGCAATGAACCGTTGACCGTGATGACATGGAATCTGGAGTGGTTCTATGACGAGAACCCGGGGGATAACTTCTCGCGACTTGCCCGCGAGAAATCGGCTCCGGACCGGGGCAAATGGGATTGGCGTCGCGACGCGATCGCAAATCGGATCGCCGGTGTTCGGCCAACCGTTGTCGCCGTTCAGGAAATCGAGAATCGACGCGTTCTCTATTACTTGACGCGGGCACTGAGCCGCAATCACCAGCTGTCTCACAACGAATAGGCCTTGGAAGGCCGCGACTTTTTTACGGAACAGGACGTCGGCTACCTGGTTCGCCGACCCGCCGACGTTGCCGCGTGGATCCAGCGTGGCTACGTCCAACGCCTTCGCAGCACCAACCAGTTCTACGACGTTTCCAAACACCTGTTCGCGGAGATTGAATTTCAAGACGGGTCCGACGTGCACCGCGTCTTG
>JARFQX010000010.1 GCA_029287555.1 Rubripirellula sp.
CTCACGCGTCGCGGCTCACTTAAATCAACAAGGCCGTCACGCTTCGGGTTTCGATGAACTCACAGCCTCGGCGAACCTAAACGATCGGCAACTCGGTTGGCTTGCGACTTCGCAGGGAGTGCTGTTTGTCGCAATCGGGATCGGGAAACTGTGGCCCGAACATGGCATCGGCGTACTCGTCGATCTGCTCGGGCGATTCGAAGTACATGTCATAGCACCAATCGTCCTCGAACTCGCACTCATCGGTTGTGTAGTCGCGGCAGATTTGCGGCCGAGTCTGGTAGATCCCGCAGCGATGATCCTCGCGGAGGTGCTTGCACGTCGTGTAAACGAGCAGATACCAGTCTTCTCCCTCGACGAAGACCGTGGCCCGATCGTGCAGCAGATACCAACGAATGAAATCGAAATCACGTCGCGTGACCGGGGTGTCGATGTTCAAGGCAAAGTAATGGCAGCACTTTGCCGTGCAGTGTTCGCACAGGTTGGCGGTCTCGGGAAAGTCCTTGCGGCGACGCCCTGTCGGGCGAGCTGACGCGGAAAGGCCCGGGCTGGTTGGGATTGACGGCGATGGGGCTGACGTGGACACGGCGGACGAATGGTTTGAGAAGGAACGAAGGCACGTCGTTCGGTCGGAGTTCAGCGTTTCTCGGGAGGCGATTGCTTGGGAGGGCTGCGAACCGACCGGACCACAAAGTGTCGACCATGCTAACGGTAGCAGACGCTCGCCGCCCGCAACATCGGCTAGTGCTTTGTCTGAACTCAAAAAATGGCGTTGGGTCGGGAAAAGGGGTCAGGGGTCGGGAAAAGGGGTCAGGGGTCGGGAAAAGGGGTCAGGGGTCGGGAAAAGGGGTCAGACACCAAAAGTGCGAAGCACCCGAAGGGCCGTTCCGGCTTTTGGTGTCTGAACCCTTTTCCCGGGCACCCAAAATCCAAGGTTTGACAAAGCACTAGCTTTCCCTTGTTCGATTTTCGATTTCACAGCTGGGGTCGGCAAAACGGCCCGAGCAGGGAAGAATGCTCTTTTTCCTCCAGGGCCGGTCCCCGGCAGAAATGGCTGGTCCCCGACGGAATGATTGCCAGTGGTTCAGCAACGCGTTTTTGGAGCAACTCAGTGGAAGTCGTGATTACCGCGCTGGGACCCGATAATGTCGGGCTCGCCGATCCAATCATTCACCACGTCACCGGTCGTGGAGCCCGCATTGCGGAGATCCAGATGTACGACCATGACGAGGAACAGATCTTCGCCATGCTCTGCCGCATCGACATCGACCCGAGTGAATTCGAGCCGCTGGTCGACGCCATGCGTCAGATTGGCGAGCACACTCACCTGGCGATCCGGGTTTGGAGTAGCGAGCGTCGGAGCGAGCGTCCCCGGCTGGCCATTTGCTGCACCTTTGTTGAACACACCCCGCGAGCCGTGCTTGAGGCAGTGCAAAGCGGCGTGATACGGGGGGACGCTGCCGTCGTGATTTCCAATCGCAACAAGCTTGCCTTTCTGGCCGAAGAGTTTGAGGTTCCGTTCCGAATGATTGGGGATCCCGGCGGCGCCGCTCGCGACGACGAGATGGTTCGGGTCCTTGACGAATTCGATGTCGACTATGTGGTACTGGCTCGCTACATGCGAATCCTGCCCGCGCAAACCTGCTGGCAATTCGCTGGCGGACGAATCATCAACCTGCACCATGGACTACTTCCCGGGTTTCCCGGTTTTCGACCGTATCATGATGCCTACAACGCCCGGATGTTGACGTTTGGAGCGACCTGCCATTTCATCATTCCAGAACTTGATGCAGGCAATCAAACCATCAACCAACGCACGTTCTCGGTCGCGCCCGGGACATCGCTTGAGAACGTTATTGCGAAGGGGGAATCGGAAAACGAGCCCGCCTGCCTCGTTGAAGGCGTTCGCCGCGTGGTCGACCGCGAAGTCTACTTGCACTTCCACCGAGTCGTCGCAAGGCAGACGCTGTCACAGACTGGATAGTAAGAAGATCGATCGATTCAAGACTTGCGAGCCCGCACCCCATTGATCCGCCTTGATTCAGCTGTAACCACTCCCGACAAACGAAAGACTAAGGACTCGAGGCTACAGACGAACGCATGATCCAACCACGAACGCTCAAAGGCTTTCGAGACTACCTGCCAGCGATGATGATTCCGCGTGAGCGGATGATGCAAACGGCGCGCGAGGTGTTTCGCAGCTACGGATTCGCGCCGATTGACACTCCGGTCTTGGAGTACCACGAGATTTTGGCGGGAAAAGGCAGCGAAGAAACCGATCGCCAGATCTATCGGTTCAAAGACAAGGGCGGCCGCGAGGTAGGGATGCGGTTTGACCTGACCGTGCCGCTGGCACGTTTCGCCGCCCAGCATGTTGCCCGGCTCGGAACCCCTTTCAAGCGATATCACATCGCGCCGGTGTGGCGGGGGGAAAACCCACAAGCCGGGCGCTACCGCGAGTTTGTGCAGTGCGATTTCGACACGATCGGCACCGAGTCGGTGCTGGCCGATATCGAAGCGGTGGCCGTGATCAACCGACTGCTCGAAGCGATTGGTTTCGAGCGGTTTACGATTCACGTCAACAATCGAGTGATTCTCAGCGGCTTGCTGCAGCACCTGGGACTTGAGGACCGAAGCGTTCCGGTCCTGCGCAGTCTCGACAAGCTGGCCAAGATTGGTCGCGACAAGACGGCCGAGGAGATGTGTCGGGCGGCGGAGATCGACGAGAGTCAAGCCGACTCGGTCTTGAGGTTGGCAGAGTGCGAAGGCGAAGCGGAGGAAGTCTTTGCCCGGTTGCCCGAAATCACTGGCGGCAATGAGCGAGCGGCTGGCGGGATCGAACGGTTGCATCAAATCTACCGCGGCGCGATTGCCTCGGGTGTGCCCGCTGGGCGAATTAAGATCGACGTGGCGATTGCCCGCGGGCTGGACTACTACACGGGGGTGATTTTTGAGACCTCGCTCGACGATTTGCCCGAAATCGGTAGCGTTTGCAGCGGCGGACGTTACGACAACCTGGCGGAGCTTTACACGAAGCAA
>JARFQX010000024.1 GCA_029287555.1 Rubripirellula sp.
TGGGGACAGGCGCCGTGCCACTGCGAGGACTCCTCTTTGCCGAACCAGGGAGGCACGAAGGTCAGGTCAAATTGGTGGGCCCAGTCGCCGGGCAACCAGTCGCCGGGCACCCAGTCGCCGGGCACCCAGTCGCCGGGCACCCAGTCGCCGGGCGGTCGGTCGCCGGGCGGTCGGTCGCCGGGCGGTCGGTTACCGGGCAGTCGGTCACCGGGCGGTCCTGCGAGTTGGTCAGCCAGTGAGTAGGGCCAACTGTCGCTGCGGCCTTCCATCAGGATCACCGGCACCCCGGCCTCGGCCAACGCCTTGGCTGCCGGAATCATCAATTCCTCGAGCTGTAGGTGTTGACAAAGTCCGCGACGCTTCAGGATCTCGATCTGATCGGGCTGCAACACCTCAAAGCCAACGCCGTGCCACATGATCATCGGCATGCGGTTGCCCGGATTGTTCCGCAGAGGCGGAACCTCTTTGGCGATGGTCTCGATCCAAGGGCGCGCTCGTAATTGTGCCGCGCGATCAACCGCGGTTTTCGAGGCGGTCAGCGGTGCCTTCACTGCGGCCTCGCGTTGGGTTGCTCGATCTTGCCCAACGGCGGGAATTCCACCGCCAAGCAAGACCACGAAACCGAGCATGACGACAAATGCGAGGCTTTTCATGAATCGGTTACGGCTAAATGTTTGGTCACGAACTTAGCTTCGATTGGATGTGCATCGAGAGGTCCAATCGCTCTCGCCACGACGTGTCCAGGCATGTCAGTCTCTCCGCTGCGGGCACGTTCTGGATTGAGTGCAGCAACCCGGCGACGCGCATCATTTTCGGACCGAGTTGATCGGTGACGACTTGCGACAAGAAGGACGACTTCGCCGCATGCAGTGAAGTGTAGCCCAGTCGTGCGGCAGCCGATTGATGGGTGCCCTGTGCGACCTCCCACAGGTTTTCGCACCAGGGATCAATTGCAACCGCGGTCGCTCCCAGCGCGATCAGCTTGGCTGCGTCGTCGGGAACGAGCGGTCCCGGCACGATCCAGAGGGGCAGATCCGCGGCACCGGCCCGGTTGGCCAAAAGCCTGGCTTGTCTCGTGATCGCCGCCAGTTCCAATCCAGCGGTCGCGACCGATTCGAGACGTAGGATCACCCCGTCAGGGTTGTTGGCAATCACCGCGGGAAGTTCCTGCTCTAGCCGCCAGGGTTCGATGGAAACAAAGACGGCGGCGGTGGGAGCGAGGATGCGAAGTTGATCGAGTTTGGTGCCCAGGTGTTGCAACGACAACACATCAGGTGGAAATGATGCCGAGGCGACCCAGCTTCCGCCCGCCACCGGATGGTCCTTTGACGTGCCCTCCCATCGTTCCAGCTGTGCGGGCGAATAGGCGAAACGCCCGAACCCATCGCGCTCCGTCGTCAACCGAACATCGATGAACGTGGCACCGTCAAAGTCGCGATGCTCCAATCCATAACGCTCGGGGCGATAGGGCAGGATTCGAGCGAGCGGCGTGTGCGGCGCAGCGCCGTCGGTTTCGTCACCCGAAGAGAGAGGATCGTGAAGCGGCGAGACCCCGTCGGCGGCAGCCAAGTCGCTTCGCAAAGCCGAGACTGGAATCCCGCACTGGGCCACGGCGACCGCCAAGGCCGAGGCTCGATCGAGCGGAAGTGAATACCACGGTGGGTCGTACCAAAACAGGGGAAGATTAAGGTCAATCGAAACACCACGGCGAAGTTGGATTTCGGGATGCTTCCAATCCGGAGCCGGACCGGTCCAGGTCGTATCGCTTGGGGGGGGAACGAACAACAGTTCGCCGAGCCGCTCTTGCATCGTGTTACCTGTTTAGCGCCAGTTCGGATTGATCTCACCGCGCCGGGACTTTTCGGCTTGAAGCATCGCTTCGGGAACGATCCGACGGAACTCTTTCGCATCGCCGCGAATCGACGCATTGATCAACAACAGTCCGAGACGCAGTTGTTCACGTTTCCGCAGGGGGGCCTCCGTCACGCCACGGGCCAGACTCTTGACCGACCCCCGAACAAAGATGGTGACGCTGCTCGATGCATCTCCCAGATTTTCGCCCGCATCGCCGCCAATCACCAGCATGCCGCCGAGGGCTCCCACGCCGGTGTGATTGCCGACGTCACCTCGAACAAAGATCCCGCCCCCTCGTATTCCTGCGCCACATCGATCGCCTGCGGATCCGTAAATTGCAAGTGTACCGCCGGACATCGTGGCGCCGGCCCCCAACCCCGCGCTGCCACGGACGCGAACCGTGCCGCTGCTCATCCCTTCGCCCACGCCGTGGCCCACGCTGCCCGTCAAACGAACGTCGGCTTCGCAGTTTCGAGCAAAGGCGTAATCGCCGAGATCTCCCTCCAGTTGGACCCTCACCGGATGATTCAATCGCATCATCGCGTGATGCTGGCCGCGGACGTCGGTGACCTCAACGAGCGTCAGCTTTTCATCGTCGGGTGATACCGGCACGCCTTGAATGGCTGCCACTAAATCGGTCATCCCCATGGCGGACATCGAGAACCGATGCTGCGGGGCGGCAGCGGTTTTTCGAAAGGCAGACGGAGGATCGCTGTCGGACGGTTTTGTCATGGGTGAATCTAGGTGCGCTCGGATTCTTGCTTGGCTTTGTGCGGCGAAGCTCGTGATCCTCGGCCGATTATCGCATCGGATCGTCCGGGGGACACCCGAGAGCTTCGAAAAGGTGCGAAACAGCCCCCAAAGAGCCCGTTACGACACGTGAGCCCGTTACGACACGTGGCGCACGACCGCTCGCACGATCGCCTCCAGTTTTGCCGCCGCGGCGCGACCCGCTGCCAACACTTCGTCGTGGTCAGCCTGGACGGGCCGATCTGGATTGGCAACGTTGCTGACCATCGAGAGCCCCAGCGTCCGCATCCGCAGCGCGCCGGCGGTCAAGACTTCGGGGACGGTGCTCATTCCTACCACGTCGACGCCCATCCGTCTCATCATCCGATACTCACTGCGAGTTTCGTAGTTTGGGCCGAGTGTAGCCAGGTAGGTCCCGTCGTAGGCATCGAATCCATGCTCCAGGGCAGTCCGCTCTGCCAGCTCGGTGAGTTGCCGGTCGTAAGTCTCAGCTCCGCGTCGAATCGATTCGGCAACCGACGCGGGGGGCCAAGTGGCTACACGCGGTGGCGACTGCACCACGGTTTTCTCGGGATTTCCCAGCCAGTTGATGTGGTCGCGAATCAACACAATGTCCCCGACCCGCAGGGTTGGGTTCACCCCGCCGGCCGCGTTGCTGACAATGAGGGTGCGAGCACCGAGTGCGTGCATCAAACGCACCGGGAAAACAATCTGGTCGATCGACCAACCTTCGTAGCGGTGAAACCGACCCGACATTGCGACGACGGGGACTCCCTCGAGCTGACCGAGAATCAATTCGCCCCGGTGACCGCCAGCCGAAACATCCACAAAGCCGGGAATTTGATGGTAGGGAATCGCG
>JARFQX010000036.1 GCA_029287555.1 Rubripirellula sp.
GCCAGCCCATTGGGCCGAGCTGTTGAAGTGCGGAAATGGCGTAAACGATCCCGTTCGGTTTGCGGATTCGTCAAACGATCCATATCCATATTGCCAGTTGCTTTGGCCCGGTGGGGTAATCCTTGGCAACGATTCGAGTGCAGACATTTCAAGTGTGGCGGTTTGAGGATCGCACATGTGCGCTTGGTCTTAGCCTTAACGCAACAAAGTTATTTGACTGGTTGCCCGGTCGTCTAGCCAAACACGATGTCGCGAAGTCCCTGGGCTCCATGGATGTGCTCGGTTTCGGGCTCGAATGAAGAAGCCTCGGTCCACTTCTTGCCACCGTCAGTGCTCCGCAGGTTGAATCGACGGCCGCCCCCGTCAAAATCTTGCGCGGTATATTGCAGATTCCTCGACAACCGCGGGCAGCCTTATATTTCGCTTGTCACCAGGACAATCTGAAACCATCTCCAGGTCAGTCAATATGAGCGTCAATCCTCAGTCTTGACGAGTCGTGCCTTAGTCGCGCCCGGCGGCTTCAGGTGCGAGTCCATGAACCCATAAATGAGTTGACGCGACTCATGTGCGACAGAGTGTCCGCGGCCGTGTACGTAGAAGCCGAAGTTCTCCGGCGACCCTTCCAGTTCGTACACATCCATGACCTTCATGAGCATCAGTAGTCGCTGCCGCTGGGTCGGTCCGTGTCCATCGTTTAGTCCTGAAAGATCGAGAAACGCCCGAGGCGCGATCAACGCCATGATCTCGTGAAAGTCGATTGGCGGCATTTCTTTCCTGAGCAACCCTTCCCGGATCGGCTTGAAGTAAACGTACCAGTGATCGCGGGACCAGGCCTCGACGCGAGGGTTGTGCCGGAAGAAGGACGCACCGCAATTGCAGGCGGATGCCTTGATGCGATCATCGTAGGCAGCGAGGAAGATCGTCCCGTGCCCGCCCAGTGAATGCCCGAGTGCTCCAATTTGGTCGTCATCGACTTCGTCCAAGCTCTGCAGCACATCAATCGCGATCGAGTGCTCGTAAGTAAACTTCCCGACGGCCGTCCACTCAGGATGCTTCTTGTGGAATGCTCCTGTTTCATAGGGGCCTTCTGCAGGAATCCTGTGCCCTGACACGAAGTGCTCCGGCGCGATGACCACATAGCCTCGGCGGCATAGGTGATCGAGGTACGCCTTGTTCGGATTGTCGATCAGCCCGGCGACTCGTTTCTTGCCGTACTTGTACGTTCCGTGCAAAGCGACGATCGCGGGAACCGGAGTCTCCACCTCAAGCGGAATGCCCAGGTACGCATGGGCTCGCTCGTCGGACTCCACCGCGTAGCTGACCAGCCGACGCCGATAAACACCGTCGACGACAACCTCTTCGTGGACCTTCAAATCGAGCGGTGGATTCTCCGGCTTGTGCTGATCGCGAATCAGGTCGAGATACCGCTGCCTGAGGACAACTCGTCGTTCGTGCCAGTCTTCCGCAGTCTCGATCCCGTCCGTCAAGTCATCCCACGAGGAGCGTATTTCGGGAACTTCGAACAACTCCGGCTGCTTGCGATTCTGAGCGTTCGCAACCAGCGGGACGAAGAAGAGGATCAGAGCGGTGCAGGCAATCTTCACGGCATGTCTCCTCGGTTCCAGCGCGACTTGTACCCGGGCCACGTCAATCCGGCTTAGGCGACGGGTTGAATTTCCCAGCCATCGCGGTAATTACGACGCAGCCACCGATTGGCCTCTTCGTGATTGGTGATCTGCATCGTGTTGGAATCCCACGTCAGCTTGGTCTGGCGGTACCGCACCGCGATGTTGCCCAGCAGAACCGCCTCGGTAAGCGGCCCGCCGTAGTCGAATCCATCGCTGGGCTGTTTGCCGGTGATGCAGCCGTCCACCCAGCCGTGATAGTGATTTTGCCCATCGACTTTCTCAAAGTCGGTTTGAGGATAGACGCGAAGTGCGCCGACGTGCGGTAGGACGATGCTGCCGTTTTCCCCGATGAACAGCGAACCGCTGCGCGGGAGCCCTTCGTTTCTTGGCATGTGTGACCCCGACGTATTCGGCAGACGTCCACCGTCGTACCACGTGATGGGTAGCGTTTGTCTGCTAGTCAGCTCGGTACCGGGGAAAAGGTACTTGACCGTCGTCTGTGCCGGCCAGACTTCATCATTGATACCCGTATGATCTGCGGTGAATTCCGTTGGCGCCTGATCGATTTTCAAAGCGGTGAAGACGGGGTCGAGGATGTGGCAGCCAAAGTCACCCAGCGCTCCGTTCCCGAAGTCCTGCCAGTCGCGCCAGCCCCACGGGTGGTACACTTTCCATTCGCCGTACGGTCGCATCGGTGCGGCGCCAACCCAGAAATCCCAGTTGAGAGATGCTGGAGCTTCAACCGGGTTCTTCGGACGACTGATGTGAAACGACTTTCCGTGCCCTGTCGCTGCGCACCAACTATGTACCTCTTTCACTTTGCCAATCGTTCCGGACTGAATTGCCTGAACGCAGGTTCGATAGTATTCGTGCGAGTGAATCTGATTGCCAAGTCGTGTGATGACCTTCGACTTTTTCGCCTGCAGGGCCATCTGTCGGGCTTCCCACACATTGTGAGTCAGCGGTTTCTGACAATAAACATGCTTGCCCTGCCGCATGACATCCAGGCCGATGTACGCATGCATGTGGTCGGGCGTTGACACGGTCACGGCATCGATCCGGTCGCCGAGTTGCGACATCATTTCCTGATAGTCCTGGAACACGGGCACGTCCGGAGCCAGTTTCCTGACTTTATCGGTCCGCGACAGATCGACATCAGCGAACCCGCTGAACGCGACACCGTCGTGGCTGGACATTTCGTTGATATCGGACCAGCCTTTGCCCTCACAGCCGATTCCGGCGAGCTGCAGTTTCGAGTTCAGATTCTGGCCTCGTACGATGGCCGGCGCTGCCAGTGCCGCTGCCGAGGCGGTGTGCAGGAACATTCGTCGAGTCTGCATGGTTTATCTCCTGGTAATTGGGCCACGGTGTGTTATCACGATGGTCAGTTGTTATTAGACGTCACGCACTGGCTTGTTCCGCGCTGCCCGTCAGCTTATCGTCGGCGAATGCCAGCACAACCGAAATCTCTCGCCAGTAAAGCGCAGAGACGTAACGTTGCGCGATTTTTTGCGCGTCTGAATAGCGCTGATCCAGGAGAATGAACCCGATCTTGTCGGGTTGTTTCGATACCGCGATTTCTCGGGCGGGCCAGTCGCATTCATCACAGAATCTCCGACCTGTGCGATTGATGAGAATCTCTCCCTCGCTGAAGAGACTGTCTTCCGGATGTTGCCACGTCACAAGCAACCGTTTGATATACGCATGGACCAGTCGCCGTGGTACCAGTGGCAATAGCCTTCCCGCGATCCGGGCGCCAAATCGCTGCTGTCCTCAGCGGCAAGGGGTGCGCAGACGAACAACGGTGCCGCCATGACAAGTTGCCGAGTGATGCTCATGGCGTTTGCCAAACGACGGATACGTCAATCATGTCAGAAAGCCCAGGTGATAACATCGGAACTAAAGCACTCCATACTTTGCAAACGCATCTGACGCCCCCAAACCGCTACGGATGGCATCACGTACTTCGTTTTCCGCATGCACCTTTTCCCACGCGGCGATTAGCACTTCGGTCTCCACTTTCTGCGGAACGATGACCACTCCATCTTCATCTGCAAACACGAAGTCGCCCGATCGGATTGTGACGCCGCCGACTTCGACAGGTTCATCACGCGCAACGACACGCTGACGGTT
>JARFQX010000079.1 GCA_029287555.1 Rubripirellula sp.
TACATCTCATTCTCCTTTCCCAAGCTTGCTTGGCGCAATTGCATCGCCCGACGCGAGTTGCGCCGATCACTTCGAAGCATTTTCCCCGATTTTCGGTCCATTTTTAGGCGAAGTGTGCATCGAAGCGGAGATCTGCTTCGGTGCGGGAGACCGAGGCGACTTGGCGGACTGGCTCCGCCGCCGAAGCTGGTCCAACCTCGGGGAGTTGGGCATGTCCGCGGGAAGTCTATTTGGGGCGAATCGTCCGCCGTTAGCTCACGACACAATTTGGCTCCGAAAAGGCGTGTGTGACTCTCAGCCGTATACACGGTCCATGACATTGCTGCTCAAGTGCCATGCCCCACTTGGCCACCCTTGCGGCGTGCAAATGTCACGACGTTCGATCAAGCGCGATCCGGGTAGCAGTCTCTCAGGATGTGCTATCGGCAAAGGCGATCCAACTACCATTCTTTGCTCGGACTCGTGCCCCGCGCAGGCCAACACAACACGACACGAATCACCGTGCGTACATGGGACGCGGACAGTACGACGAGTACGGAGTCACGGTACAATCACGATCTGCGTAAGGAAGTGATCGTCAAATGGACCGAATTCGTTCCGGACCCAGTAACCGTCGGAGAGACACTTCACTCGCTGCGGTATTTACCGGAAAGCCTTAGGAGGACGTGATGTCGCCTATACTCACCGGGTCGAAAGGCAAGTGCATTCCCGGTCGGCTCCAAACGACAGGGCTACTCGCCGTGTTGCTCGCGCTGGTGGCCGGCTGTGGCGAAACACGCGAAGAAGCGACGTCGATTACCGTCGCTTCTACGACCTCGACGCAATCCAGCGGGCTCCTCGACCACCTGCTTCCGGTGTTCGAGGAAAGGACCGGGATCGAGGTGCGCGTGCTGGCCGTCGGCACGGGCCAGGCCCTTGATCGAGCGCGCAACGGCGAGGCAGACGTGCTGT
Source organism: Rubripirellula sp. (assembly GCA_029287555.1). GTDB lineage: Bacteria > Planctomycetota > Planctomycetia > Pirellulales > Pirellulaceae > Rubripirellula. The sequence continues at coordinate 952 of JARFQX010000079.1, forward strand.
TGGTCCACCACCGACCATCGGAGTGGGGCTTCGTGTCGGATGGATACGGACTGGAGCGACTCGACGTGATGTACAACGACTTCGTCCTGGTGGGACCCGAGGCGGACCCGGCGGGGATCGCAGACGCGCCGGGCGCTCCCGAGGCTCTGCAACTGATCGAGCGGTCCGGCGCGACGTTCGTCTCGCGCGGAGACGACTCCGGCACGCATAGAAAGGAGCTCGCGTTGTGGAGAGAAGCCGGGATCGATCTGCCCCTGGGCACACGCGACTCGTATCACGAAACCGGCGTAGGTATGGGCGCTACGCTGGACACCGCGGCGGGCATGAGCGCATATACCTTAAGCGATCGGGCCACGTGGGCGCGATTCGAGAACAAGCGTGGCATCCAGCTGCTTTTCCAGGGTGACCCGCGGCTGTTCAACCCGTACGGCGTGATCGTCGTCAACCCAGCCAGGCATCCTCACGTGAATCTCGAAGGCGCACAGGCGCTGGCGAATTGGTTGACAGCCCCCGAGGGGCAGAAACGGATCGCCTCGTACCGGATCGCGGGGCAGCAGATGTACTACCCAAACGCGCGGAATTGAAAGTTGCCGGGAAACCAAAATTCTGACGTCAGTCAAGCGCCGAGGAAGGAAAAGTTTAGCCTCGGCACTCGGATCGTAATCGGCGTCCTTGCGGGGATCGCGCTGGGCGTGTTTCTTGGCGATTTGACTGGTCCGCTCGCAGTCGTCGGCAGTGTCTACGTCAACCTGCTGCAGATGACGGTGCTGCCTTACGTCGTCATCTCCTTGGTCACCAACATTGGGCGCCTGAGTTTTGGGGAGGCCAAGAAGCTCGGGGGACGCGCGGGGCTGGTCATGATCGCGCTCTGGGGCATTTCATTGCTGGTCGTTGGGATCCTGCCGCTGTCACTCCCGCACTGGGAGGCGGGCACTTACTTCAGCTCGAGTCTCGTCGAGGAGCCGGAAGAACTCGACCTCCTGGCTCTGTACGTCCCGACCAACCCCTTTCACTCGCTGGCCAACAACGTCGTCCCCGCGGTGGTGATTTTCAGCCTGCTGATCGGTGTGGCCCTCATCGGAATCGAAAAGAAGAACCAATTGATCGAGCCGCTCTCGATCGCAGGCGAGGCCCTGGGAGGGATCGCGAAATTCATCACACGCCTGGCACCCTACGGGACCTTTGCGCTGGCCGCCGGAGCGGCGGGCACGCTCTCGCCGGGCGAGCTCTTCCGCATCGCGGGCTACGTTGCGTCTTACACATTTGGTGTCCTACTGTTGACCTTCATCGTCCTGCCTGCCTTCGTCGCGCTACTGACGCCGTACAGTTTCATTCGTGTGGTTTCCGGTGCGCGAAGCGCTCTGCTCACGGCCTTCGCCACCGGCAAGCTGTTCGTGGTTCTGCCGATGGTCATCTCGACCGCGCGCGACCTCATCGTTGAGAAGGGAGCCGACGAGCACGAGGCGCAGGAAAGCGCCGAAATGCTCGTGTCGCTGGCTTATCCGTTCCCCAATGCGGGCAAGCTCCTGGCGATTTTCTTCGTGCTCTTCGCCGCATGGTATGTCGGGGACCCGCTTGAGCTGGCCGACCTCCCCATGCTGTTCTCCGTCGGCCTGTTGGCGTTCTTCGGCAACCCGGTCGCCGCGATCCCCTTCCTGCTCGGGATCATGCGGCTGCCAGGCGACCTGCTGTCACTGTTCCTGATCGCCGGGATTTGGTGCGCGCGGATCGGGGACGTGGTTGGCGCCATGCACCTGGCCGCGTTCACCCTCGTCTGTGATGCATGGAACCGGGGCTGGATGCGATTGCGCGCCGCCCGCGTCGTCCCGGTCACGGTGGTCGTAGTCGTCGGCGGAAGTGTGCTGCTCGGTGCGAACTACCTGCTGGTCAGCGAGAGTATCAGGACGATTCCGCGGACCAAGGATCGAGTCCTGGCGATGGAACTGGTCGACGACATTGTGGAAATGCCCGAGATCGATGCGAGACCGAACCCTGCGCAACTGCGGAACGGGGAAAACCGGCTCCAGCGCATCCTGCGGACCGGCGTCCTCAGGGTCGGCTACGAACCGAACAATCCACCTTTCTGCTACAGCAACGCGAGCGGCAAGCTCGTGGGCTTCGATGTTGATCTCGTGCAACGTCTTGCCTTCAGCTTGGGTGTCGAGCTGCGCTTCGTGCCCTACGAGCGCGCGGCCCTGAAGGACTCGTTCGACGCGGACCATTTCGACCTCGCCATCAGCGAGATCATGTCATCCGTCCGGAACTGGGGTGAGTACCACGAGACCGAATCGTACCTCGAGTTGAACCTCGCCCTGCTCGTGGAAGATCACCGCGCCAAGGAGTTTGATACACGAGCGGAAATCAAGTCGATGGCTGGCGTTCGGTTCGGTGCGGTCAAAGGTATGGTCAATGTAAGGCCGGGCCTCTTCCGGGACATGCAGATGCAGATCGTCCCGATCGAAGACCCCCGCGAATTCCTGGAGGGCGAGGAGACTGATCTCGACGCAATGGTCGTCTCGGCAGAGTCGGGGGCCGTCTTGACGATGAACTACCCACGCTTCTCGATCGTCATCCCCAAGGGAATTTCGCTCCGGGTCCCGATCGTCTTCGCGACCAGGGAACGCGGCGAGCTCTCGCGCCTCGTCGACTCCTGGATCGAGTTGAAGCGTAAGGACGGCACGATTCCGAGGCTCTATGAGCACTGGGTGCTCGGCAAGGAGCTCACGAAGACCAAGAAGCGCTGGTCGATCGTGCGCAATGTGCTCGGCTGGGTCGATTGAGTGCAGTTGGTGGGCCGCGCACATGTGACGGCCAGTGTTTTCCTCAATTAAATCGACCATCTTGGAATCACTGTAGGTGCGTGCGGATGCATCGTCTTCAGCGTCGGAGCAAAATTCCTTCGATGCAGTCTTCCGGAAATCTGGGACCAGATTTCGGAAAAACTGCGCCGAACCCATGTAATTGCTGGCGGTGTCCGGACCGAAGCGTCGGAGCGGAATCGCTTCGTGCGGTGTGTTGGTCCAACCTGTGCAGGTTGAAGAGAATGGCTGGGATTGGTTTTAGGGCGGGGCACACTCCATTGGCCTGAGCGGGCTCGCTGATGGGAATGTGCTTGTGTCGCCCCCTTGATGCGTCGAGTTAGCTTGGCGATGCGCCAACCGCCTGACCGATGATGTTCAGCAAGTCTTCGCTGTCCAAAGGTTTGGGCAAGAACTCGATCGCGCCGTTTCGGACAGCCTCGTCGCGGGCGTTTTCGTCACTGAATGCGGAGATGAATACGATCGGACATCGATGGTGCGACCGCGACAATTCGGCTTGCAGCTCAAGTCCGCTCATCCCGGGAAGATGTACATCCAAAATCAGACAATCCGAGCCCTCCGGCGCGCTAGAATCCAGGAAGTCTTCGGCACTTGCATAAGCTTCCGCATCGTAGCCGGCCGTCTTGATCAGCCGGCCAAGCGCTTTTCGTACGGAAGGATCGTCATCGACGACGGTGATGATCATTTTTTGCTTTTCTCGCTGCTTGCATGTGCGCGTACGAATTCCATGAGTGGCGAGACAGTGATGCAGAGAGCGACCAAATAACAAAGTTTAGAGGTTGATGAAGGCTTGCCTATTCGACTTTTGTCTAAGTTCCACTAACTGGTGCGGGCGATACACCCTCGTTCGCAGAGGCGAACGAGTTCGGCAACGGAATCTACACCTATCTTTTCCATCATGCGACCGCGATGCACTTTAATGGTGGCCTCAGTGACTCCCAGGCGGGCAGCGATTTGTTTGTTGAGTAATCCTTCGATCACCAGTAACAACACTTCGTGTTCGCGACGAGTAAGAAACGACAGTTTCCGTTCAAACTCTTTGAGGTCGCTGATCCGAATCAGTTCCAACCGATGCGCTGCGATTGCTTGCCGTACGGTGTCCAACAGCAACTGGTCGTCGACCGGTTTGGGAAGAAAATCGACGGCGCCCTGTTTCATCGCGGTCACCGAAATCGGGATATCCCCTTTTCCGCTCAAGAAAACGACGGGTAAAGCGATACCCGCAGCGATCAAATCCTTTTGCAGTTCGATTCCGTTGCGTCCGGGCAATTGATAATCAAGGATCAGGCATCCCGCGGACTCCGGCATCGGATAACCCAACAGCTCTGCAGCGGACTCGAACGCAAGCACCTTGAATCCGGCGGTCTTCAATAATCGCGACGTTGCTTTTCGCACTGAATGGTCGTCATCAACGATGTAGACAATCACATCATCCGGCATGGCTCGCGCTCCGGTAGGCAGCCGTCTGATCGGTCGATGGGGTTTTCAAGGCGGTGTCTTGACCAGGGCGTGCATGATCGACTGGTATCCGGAAGTAGAAAGTCAATCCGCCATTGTCGTTTCTCTCTGCCCAGATTCGGCCGCCATGAGCATCGATGATCGTCCGATTGATGGCCAATCCCATCCCGGTGCCATCCGGTTTGGTTGTAAAAAACGGCTCAAAGAGACGATTCATCGTTTCATCATCGATACCCGTGCCCTGGTCCCGCACAGCAACTTGAACACTGCCATCCTCCACACCAGTTCGCAGTTGGAGCTGCCTCGATGCCGAGTCCTTCATCGCCTGCGCGCCATTGAGCAACAAATTCAAGATCACTTGCTGCAACTCCACCGGGTCTCCGCTGATGCTGGGCAGTTCGGCGGCTAGTTCCGCTTCTAGCTGCAGGTTCCGTTTTCTCAATTCCGGCTCGGCGAAGGCGGCCGCATCTTTGGCCACCTGGTTCAAATCCAGGGCGCTAATCGAGCGGTGTTCTTTCTTCACCAATGCGCGGATGTGATCGATAATGGCAGATGCACGATTGCCGTCATCGGCGATGTCCTTGAGCGCCTCACGGACCTCGTCCACATCGGGAATTTCCCTGTCTAATATCTTGCGTGCCGTCTGCGCGTTGCTGACGATGGCAAAGAGTGGCTGTTTGACTTCGTGGGCGATTGAGGTTGAAAGCTCGCCCATGCTGGCGGCGCGTGAGACGCGCGCGAGTTGTTC
>JARFQX010000987.1 GCA_029287555.1 Rubripirellula sp.
TTCGTGCGAAACCAGGACAGGAAGTGGATGGTGTCGTCCACCGCCACGCCCATGGCCACCGAGGCGGTCATCATCGTGCCGATGTCGATCTCGATTCCCATGTGGCACATCACCCCGAAGACAACAACTACCGGGAACACATTGGGAATCATCGCAACCAATCCGGCGATCAAACCGTCGCGCAGATTGCCGGCTTGGAGCCAATCGACCGGGAAGGAACCGGGATTGAGCAGCACGATCATCACTCCGGCAATCAACACGAAAGCCAAGCCGATCGATTCAGTCAAGCTGGTCAACAGCGTTCGCTGAGCCTTGTAGACAACCGGAACCACGCCTGTGTAAACCACCTGAATTGGTCCCAGGCGTTCGGAGTTTGGAATTCCGCCCGCGAGCAAGGCGGGCTCCGACGATTTCGCTCGAATCGCTTCGGTGTCGATCAGCTGATTGGCGAGCGCAAAATCCTCTTTGCGAAAGCTGCTGCCACCCAGCCAGATCACGGCGTCAAAGCTCTGCACGAATCTGGGCCACTTTTCGTTGGCGATCAATTCGTCGCGCTTCTCGCTTGATACTTCCAGCCAATCGGGAGTTGTGATCCGCTCGCCACTCAACAATTCACCGAGCGTTGAGACGTAGGCTCGCCGGGAATCGATGCCTCCGTCGTCGGTGAGTAAGTCGGCTTCCAACAGACCGGACGGGGATTGACTGCCGACAACGAGCACACGCGATCGTGGATCAAGTTTGCCAGTGCTGCCATCGGGCAACGTGGTCAGGGCTTGCAGCAGCTGCGATCGCGTTTCGTAGGCTTGCAAGACCGGCTCCACCGATTCGCGCAGCGTGCCGATGAATCGTCCGTAATCGACATCCGACAGGGCAGCAACGCGCAGACTGATCCGCCACAGTTCGCTTTCCCTGAACGCATCATTGTCCTCCAAACAGAGGTAGTCGATTTCGCGAAGCTCGTTCCGCGATTCGAGCAGCTCTCGGTTGTATTTGGCCCGCACCGAGCTGTAGCGGTTTGTCGGCTCAGGCAACGGCGGAAGGAAGGTGGTCGCGCTCATCGCACGACCAACGACGCCTCGGCCAGGTTCGCCAAGTGTTTGATTGACCACATTGCGAATTCGCTGAACCAACTCGGCCCGTTCCAACATCTCCAGCGCGTCGACCGCCGTCGCGTCGTCGCCGTCACCTCGCGGCTCGGCTTCCGCCGTCGCGTACTCTTGTTGCATTCTCGGCGGAACGCGGACGATCAATTCCATCGGGACCAACTTGCCAAAGTTCGTCTCAAGCCAGGCGTAGTCGTCAATGATGCGAGCCTCGGGATCAAACAATTTGAGCAGTTGAACCGAAGTCTTGATCTCGCGCAGTCCCCATGCGCCAACGACGAGCACCGCGAGGCAAACGCCCGTGACAGGGACGTAATGGTTGGTAATCCAACGTCCGATGCCCGCCCACCACCTCGACATCGCGGACTCTGTCTCGGTCTTGTCCGACGGCCCTGTCGATTCGTCCCTCCCAAAGCTGGGGACGAAGGTCTCCAACGCGGCTGGCAAGTAGGAGAAGAGGATGCCGAGCGTCATGATTACGCCGACGGCGGAGTAGAATCCAAAGTTGCTGATTGGTGTCAAGTTGCTGGTAAACAGTGAGACCAGCCCAATGGCCGTGGTCAGCGAGGCCAAGGTGCAGGGAAGCAGTGCGTGCCGCAGGGCGCGACCGGGGGCGCCGCGCAGCCCTCGCGCCCGGACTTCGTCGCGGTAGTAATTGATCACGTGGATCGCACCGGAAAGACCGAGCACATAAACCAGCGACGGCATGCTCATCAAAATTGCGTCGACCCGTCCCGAAGTCCACCACACGATTGCCATGCTCAACATCGCAGCGCTGCCGCCGACGATGAACACCATGATCGTGATCTTCAGGCTACGAAAGCAAAGATAGGAGAGCACGATTCCAAGCAGGACGCTGTAACCCACCAGACGGACGAGCGTCACGGTGCCTTCCTCGTCGATCGCCGTGTTATCGACCGGTGGCCCGCCCATGCGAAGCGGGACCACACCGGGTTCAGGTTTCTCATTAAGGCGGTTGAAAGGAGGGGGCGCCAAGGAAGGGGGTGGAGGCGGTTGCACACCTGATTCTTCCGCCAGCGTCAACAAACGCCCGCGCGGTTGTCCAAGGACCCCGCGCCCGAGTGCGTAACCAAGGTTTTCTTTGGCCAAATCGGTCAACGTGACCATGACGCAAGTCAGCCGGGGTGGTGGTTCGACCTCGGCCGCGTCGTAGACCGCGTACCAGACGTCGGTGCGACGGTCGAGCGTGGCGCCGCGCAGCTGCTCAAGCGAGCCGTCAAATCCCTCTTCCAGCTCTCGGGCCATCGTGGCTTCGACGATGGCGTCAAAACTCTCCGGGAGCTGATCGCGACGTTTCTGTGGGATGGCCTCGCGGAAGGCTCGGGCCGTCCAATCAAAGTCGGGGCCCATCGCCGGAGCGAACAACGTTCCCGTCAAACGCTGCATGGCCAAGCGACGGGCGACGACTTCGCGACGAGTTTCATCGGTGAAATCGACTGGCCACAGCGCGCCGCCATCGCGGGCCAATTCATTGACAATCGTTTCACCGGTCTGCACCGAGTGAAACAGCGTGGCGCACAGTACCGAGGTGTCGTTGTAGAACGGATTGGCAACGCGCTCTCCCGGTTCCTCTCCAAAAGCCGTGACAAAAGTTCCCTGCAGCTCGAAGCGACCAAGCGCGCGGAGAATTCGTCGCCAGGCTCCGGCCAGTCCGTTAAGTCGCTCCTCCCAGCGATACAAACGCCCGTCCGGTGTAATGAAATACCATTCACCACTCGGCGTCGAAAGCCATTTCTCCTTTCGTCCGCCCCAGTCGTAAAAGTCGTCGCCCGAGCGAAGCAGTTCCAGCTCGTTGCCGATCTCTTTGGCGCGCCGGTAAGCTTCCGCCAACTCCAGCGGGAAGTCGCTCGAGGGGTCAAACGTATCGCACTCGTGCAGCAGCTTCTGCTCAAAGATCTTCAGCCGCTGGTCGTCACCCGTGCATCCCGGCCACGTCGCCAGTACGAAACTCTCGCCGGCAAAGTGGTTCTCAAACCAACGTAACTCGGCCGTCTCGGGGAAATCGCTCGGAAGCCAGTCTTTGACGTTGTTCTCCTTCTGCCCCAGACTCAACCGCGCGGCGCGGAAGCCGGATGGGAGGAGAAAGAAAAAGGCGGTCAGAATCAACAGCGCGTAGGGAATCCCCAGCGGGCTTCGTCGCTCAAGCAGGGGATCTCGATTCATCGGGGACCGAAAGGTGGGGCCAGTCATGCAGCACAGGGCGTTTCTAGCGAAATTCCTGGCTGTACATTACCGGCCGGCGGTCCGACGGTCTACTTCAAACGGCTATTCCCGCATGGGCAATCGATCCTGCTGCGGAGAGGTGTAGCAATGAGGGGTACTTTGAGGGCCAAACGGGCTGACCTGCCCGATCCACGCCCCCCCGACGGACAATCCGGCCGGGGCCTTGCGCTGCGTGCTGCTCCGGACGACGATCATTCCAACTCGCGGAGCAGTTCGCCGTCGGCCCGGTTGCCAAATTTTCGGAAGAGCTCCGGGTCAATATTGGTGGATATGAACCGGGTCGATCCATCCGCGAAGGTGAAAATCGCTCCGCCCGTGTGAAAACTGCCAAAGCCACCAACCTGCAGCGATCCCAAATCGGCGTTCTGCTGGGGCCAGTTCTTGGTTTCTTCGAACCCGCTTGTGTTGCGCAGCGTCGCGCGGGTTCCTGAAACCCAGCCCAAACTGTTCTGATCGGGTATCGATTCGCCCAACAGAATTGTCTGCGAGCTGCCGTCGAGAATCTCGCTGTACCGAATGTTGCTGTTGAGAAACAGCAGTCCGTTGTTGTCGCCGTCGATGGGAGCTTCCCGGTCGTTGTGGCAGCCCGAGTAGGTGCTCATTCCGATTCGCGTTTGACCATCGGTTCGAGTCGATTCGCCAGGATAGGAGGGACACATCAACGTCGGCACCACAACCCCTCGTGCTTCTGCATTCGCCGCAGCGTAGGCTCCCGCATCGATATCAAAGTTCTTGTAAAGCGACGTTTGCTCGACGTAGGGCAGGATCTGGACCGCCCAGCCAATGTGTTGGCCGGCCTCTTCGTTGCGAATCGGACCATCGTCGTTGGTCACTCCAGGTGGTAGGTGCTCCATGCTGAATTCGTAATGATGCAAGCCCAGCCCAAGTTGAGTCATGTTGTTCATGCAGGAAACTCGCCGGGCCGCTTCGCGAGCCGCTTGAACGGCCGGCAGTAGCAAGCCAACCAGGATGCCGATGATCGCTATCACGACCAGCAACTCGACAAGAGTAAAGGCCGCTCGCCGATGGCAACGCGAGTTGCGGCTTGAATGGTTTGAGGACATTTCGGTCTACTCCACGCTTGAGGAATCAGTGTCTTGGGAATCGGTCGCGGCCATGAAGAGGAACTTGTGGCTGCGGTTGGTTTGTGACGGATTGGACCGCTGGAGGTCGGCGAGTGGACTACCCAGCTGCGCGAGGACCTCGACTTGGCGGGCTCGCGGATCTTCCGCCTCGATGACGCGAATTTCGACGACCGGTGATTCGAACCCGACGGTCGACCGGCGGGGACGCCAAGTCTCGCCCCGGTAGTCGATCGAGCGACGAAGCTGCCTTGCGGCACGAAGAATGCCTGCATCAAGCAGCAACTCCGTCTGCCGCATCTGGTGCTCCATCCGCAAACTCCGTCGCCACCGCAGCGCCGCGTGAGTCGTGGCCGCGGCAAGCGATGTGGCGACCAGCAGGCAGACCACCACGCAGACCACCAGGGTGCCGCGTCGGCGGGGAGGCTCGTTACATCGGGCATGGCGGGTCGGCATCGGTGATGCGGATTCGATCATCGACTCAGCTCCCCTTGTTGAAGTGCCAATCTCCGACCGACCACGGCCGTGATTCGGTGTGCCGGTGTCCGCCGGGGTCCGTGCGACAGGGCGGCTGGTTCCAACACGATCGCCACGCGCCGCGGATCGTCAATCGTCTCGAAGCGGATCGTGATCGCTTGATCGAATGAGTAAGACTCTCGACGAACGATCGCTTCGCCCGAGCTTTCCGCCCGCCGGAGTTGCTGCTGGTCGACCCGATAGCGGACGACGGATCCATCGTCGCGGGTGAGTTCAATTTGCTCAGCGTCCAAACTGGTTACCGACGCCGTCAGATGAACATCGTGACGAAAGTCGTTGGCAAGTCGATCAACGGTGCGCTGCGCCTCGGCACGTCCTCGCGCGGTCGAGGCCAGCGAGAGGGATTGATGGAGCAATCCCACCGTGGTCACCATCAACGCGCTTCCGACCGACATCGTCACACACAATTCGATCAGGGTATGAGCTCGACGAGATCTCATGGAGACACCTCCGTCGCAAGCGGGTCGATCCAGGCGACCAGACGAAGAGGGGCTCGCGGGTGGTCGTCGCGATTCCAATGCAGCGTCAGGGCCAATCGTTCGCCGTCCTGATCCCGCAACGTTTCGGCTTCGATCTCAGCCTTCGGCGCGGCGTTGAGTAGAAACGCGGATGGCTCGATCGATTTGACCGCGTTCGCCCTGGCACGTGAATCCATCGCGGTCAGTCGTTCAAGCTCGCTGGTTAATTCTTGCAGGGCGAGTTGATGGTGACGCGACTCGATCCACAGTCGAGTGCTGCTCACCGCCAGCGGTCCGACGACTCCCATCAAGCCGACCAGCAGCGATGAGGCGACAACCAGCTCCGTGCTGGTGAAGCCTTGGCGACTTGACGACTCAAATGTTCGTGGTTGTTTCATGACAGCCTAGACAGTGCGTGCGAGGGATTGGATCATTTGGGCGAGGTAGCCGATCATGGCGCCCGCAACCAGCAGCACCACCGCCGCAAAGCTGAGGGTCAAGGCGGGCTGAAGAAACTCCGATCTTCCGCCAATCCGCCGCGAGACCTGGCGCAGCTTTGACTTGGCCAACTCGTGGAGGGTCCAAGCACGAGTTTCCGAATTGGCGGCGTGGGCGATCGCATTGGATTCCTGCGGCGATATCAAGTTGGCATCGACGAGACTCGTCCAGACGTCCGTTCCGTGCTCGATCTCGTTGCGGGCAAAGAGCAGTTTCTGGCGAACGTTTCGGTCGAAGTGATAGCGTGCGAGGGTTGAGATGGCGGCCGGAATCGGTCGGCCCGCTTGCACCGCATTGGATAGCAACTGCATCAGTTGTCCCGATCGAGCTGTGGTAATGCCGTGAAGCCGCCGTCCCCCAATCGAGCGTCGGAAGAAACGCCTTGATGGAGCTGACCAAAGGAGAAAGGCGATTGCCACGAGACCTAGCAAGACGAGGTGCGCGTTGCGGACAAACCAGTCGGTGACGCTAAGAAACGTTTGGAAGAAGGGATTGGTTTCCGGCAGCCCAAATTCTTCCGAGATCTGCTCAAGCGTTGGCAGGATGAAGGTGACAAGAAAGAAGATCGCCAGGACCAGGATACAAAGCGTAAAGAATGAATAGATCAACGCTTGGCGGCGGACCGTCGACGCCCGATTGTCGTGACCGGCGGACTCGGAAAGCAGCGAGTCGTACATCGGACCGAGCGTTCCAATTTGACTGGCAAATCGAATCGCCAACACGTCTTCGTCCTTCAGCACATCCGGTGTTTGCTCCAACGCATCGACAAGCGGGGTCCCATCAGCAAGACGTAGGGCCAGGCGCCGAAGCCGACGTCGATAGCGACCGCGATGCTCCTCGGCCAGATTGGCGACCAGCGGTGTCACATCGAGTCGTTCACGATGGGCGACCGACAGAATTTGCAACAGCGAATACTGCATCGATTCCAGCGCGTCACTCGGCCACCATGTCGAAAGCCGCCAACGAACGCTGCCGTGACCGAACCAGTTTCGGAAGGATGGGAACAGGGAATCGAACATCGCCGGGGAAAACCTCACGTCAGGCCAGTAATCAAACTGAGAAGCGGCATCAGCATCGCAATGAC
>JARFQX010000266.1 GCA_029287555.1 Rubripirellula sp.
GTCCGAAAGCAAATGAAACGTGGCCTGGATCGCGTCGCGAACGAACTTCATCTTGAGGACTGATCCATGCTCGATGACCGACAGGGGCAGCCGACAACTTCGAATGCCCCGTGGACAATCGGGGAGCTACGGCGTCGCCAAGACGAGGCTTTGAACCGAGGCGAGTTGCTGGCAGTCGAAGAACTGATCGCCGACGTACCGGCCGATGCGATTGACGAAGGGTCAATTTTGGAACTGATTGTTGTCGAGCGCCGCATGCGATTGGCCCGGAATCTTGACGCCAGCGTGGAACACTACTGCGATCGATTTCCCCAGCTTTCCGAGCGGATTCCGAACCTGTTTGCATTGCATGATGCGATCGAGCAGCCGACCGACATTCGATCGCTTACCGAATCAAAGACCGATCCGTACGCAACCCAGTTAAGACCGACGCAGCCACCGAGCGGTTCAACACAACGCTCCGATTCCCAGGCGACCTCTCTTCATCACTCAGCGGACGACACATCGCGGATTGGCAAGTATCGGTTGCGTGATCGTCTCGGCCAAGGCGGGATGGGGACAGTCTATCGAGCCGAACATACGCTGATTGATCATCAAGTCGCGTTGAAGGTCATGCTTCCTGAACTCGGCGCAAAACCGGACCTGCAGCAGCGTTTCTTGAATGAGGCCCAGGTGTGTGTCACGCTGCAGCATCCGAATTTGGTACGAACGTTCGACGTCGATCGGGATGGCGATCGGCTTTATCTGACCATGGAACTGCTCGACGGGACAAATCTTGCCGAGTACGTTTCGGCGAACGGTCCGGTGACCCCTGCGCACGCCTATTCGATAATTCGCGGAGCCGCAGCGGCACTTGCACACGCTCATGAAAAAGGGATCATCCATCGCGACATCAAGCCCCAGAACATCATGCTGACGGCCGACGGGACGACGAAGGTCCTGGATCTCGGCCTGGCTCGTTTGCTCGATCAATACCGCCGCTGGCAACAGTCGTGGGACGCCGGCACGCAGAGCGAGGACGCGATTCGCGAACAAATTCGTTCGTTTGCACCGGGGATGTCGCGTGAACAATGCCTGACAATGACTGGTTCGCTGATGGGAACGCTTGCCTACATGGCTCCCGAGCAAGCTCGTCGATCCCATCAGGCGGATGCCCGAAGCGACATCTTTTCCCTCGGTTGTACGGCTTATTTCCTGATCACCGGTGAGATCATCCAGAAGGGTCTGTCCTTCAAGCAACGGCTGAGGTCCAAGCTGTTTGATCGACGTTGGCATGGACTTTCGCTCGATGCCCTGCCCGATGCTTGGAAAAAACTTGTCGGTCGGATGATCGCCTGGGAGCCTGACCAGCGGTTCCAAACGATGGAAACATTGATCGAGGAACTGGACCGACTCTTCGAGTCGGGCGACCAATGGCTACCCGATCCGATCGATATGGAATCGATGCGAGCGAAGTTGCTGGAGTATAACCTGATCGGCGATGCAGAGTGGGAATTCGTCACGCGTCGCACTCGGTCGCAATACTTCGCCAGTACGATGAGCCCGCCGACGTTGGAAGCACGCTCGCCCACTCCGGCACTGGATGTTCTCTTTCGCTGTGCCAACAATCAGCGTGGATCGGTCGATGACACCGTCCTGACTCAGTTTCAGGTCCAGCATATTGTCGCCGGTCACATCGCAAACTTAAGACTTCCCGAGCATATCATTCGGGACAAATTGAACGTCGGCTGGAAAGGCGATGCGCTGAAGTGTCGAAGAGTTGACAACGGGGCAACGGAGGTCGTTCGAGTGATACCGATCGACGCGTTCTTAGGGCTAGGTGAAACAACCGAGGAGCGATTGTCGCAGTTCACGGTTCGCGCAGAGGAGTTAGCGGCAATGGAGCATTCAAACTTGGCTCGCTTGTTGGATGCTAAGGTGATCGACGGTCGAAGTGTCTTGTGCAGTGAGTTTATCGACGGTCGTTCGATGTCGTCGGAAATCCGATCGCTTGGCACAAAGTTTGACATCGCGCCCGACAAACTACTCGATTGGTCGGATCAGATGTGTGCGGCGATCAAGTATTTGCATCAGCAAAACATTCTGCATCTCGATCTAAGTCCGGATCGGTGGATGTTAAGTTGCGATGGGCGACTGATCCTGCTCGACGCGGGAATCGCCGCTTGGCTCTTGCCGCGAAGGGCCGAGTCCCTGCCTGATTCACTCGGCTCGCCGCCGGTTGTTTCACCAGAACTTCAGCGAGACTTTTCGTCCGCTTCCCCAGCGTCGGACATCTATGCGCTCGGACAGTTGTTCAAGTATCTCCGGACGGGAACGTTTCCATTTAAGTCGGTGAAACTGCGAGACCTCTCGGCCTACAAATCGCTTCGCTACCAGCGTTCTCCGCGAGCAGCGCCGGCCGCGACGGATCTTGTCGCCGTGACGGTCGCTCCCGTCAGTTGGGAATCGACATTTGATCAGCTGGCCGAGCAGATGACCTCGGTCGACCCGGCCGATCGGCCAAGCATTGATGATGTGATACGGAAGCTGAGACAAATTGAATCGATGCTGACTCAGACACCCACTGAAGAAACTGGCGAAGGAACGATGGTTCGGATGTTCACTCGCGTTCGCCGATACTTTTCAAAGTGAACGCATCATCCGAGTAAGCCAGTGAACCCGGTTTCGCAAAGCAATGGCTTACTGCATCGATTGAGCCCGGTCGTCATCGGTGAAATGGAATGGAGCTGGCTGTTCATTTTTAGCCGATGCTCGTCTTCGCGCCGTCATCTTTTCTCCCAGTATGTCGAATACGGCGTGAGTTCCGTTGCAGGTTGCGCCATAAGTGATCGCGGCACCACGCGGGATACCAACGCAAGCGGCCGACATGATTGCATCCTGGTTCGCGCCCAGGAACACAAACTCCCATCGGTGCTGATCGCGAAACCGACTAATCATGGCGTTGATACGTTCTCGCGAATAGTATCGGCTCGCGTTCTCGAAACCATCCGTTTGAATTACCATCACAACATTAGCATAGGAGTCCACGCCTGAATGAACGAGTCGCTGGTGCGTTGATTCGATCGTCCGGCCAATCGCATCGAAGAGGGCGGTGCTTCCTCGCGGAACATAGGTTTGGGACGTCAGTTTCGGCGCGCGGAGAATAGGCAGCCGTGAGTACATCGGCTCGTATTGGTCATCGAACTGAACGAGCGATAAAAACGCTTCGTCGGGACCTCTGCACTGCGACTTGACGAAGCGGTTAAACGCTTTAATTGTCGGTTTGCAGATCGCGGACATTGAACCGGAACGGTCCAGGACGACGGTGATGTCGGTGATGCTTTGTCGTACCATGAGATAAACCTCCAAGGCTTGTCGCGCCACTCGCGCCCGAACCATTCAGGGCGGTAGATTGACACTCGCAACCACCAAAACGTAAACCGTGCGGGAATCGGACAACGAGGACCATGATTTTTTCGGCCTGCCGAGAGGACGGTGTCCTCGCCGTCGTTGCGCGAGGCCGTCGCGGGGATTGTGAAAATGTCTCGCCAGAGCTGGCGAGACGACGGATAAGTCCCCGGGGAAATTGAAATCTTAATCAGGGCCGAGTTTTGGTGAGCGCCGCCACCTGGATCATCGATGCGTTCCCGCCGTCATGGTGGTTCGATTCATCAATACGCACACTTTTCGGTATCAAGCCAAGCTCACGCCCGTGTCATTCTCTCGAACAGCGTCCGTTGTTCGATCAACGCAGCGACCTTGTCACGCGGATCCGAACGTGCCTCAAGCAGAATCCAGCCGTCGTAGTTCATCTCCCGAAATCGGTCCATCAGACGCTGGTAGGGATAGTTCGCGTCGTCAAGCTCACGGACATGGACGGTCGAACCAAAGCGGTCTTTCACCAGATCAAAGTTGTGATCGAGACCTTCACCATTCAAATCCACGTCATTGGAGTTCCAGCAGACCGTTGCATTGGGATGATCAGCGATCTTGAAAATGTCTCGCATCACGGGCAACTCGCTCGTTCCCCGTCCATGGACCTCGACGCGAATCTGCTGACCATGTTCCGCACCATAGGCGGCAACTTCGTTGAGTGATTCACCGATCTGCTGGATCGTCTTCCCCCGCGAAACATCCTTTGGAAACCCGTTCGGCTTGACCTTGACGCCGGTGCCGCCGCAATCTTCCATCAATTCGATGTAGCGTTTCGTCAGTTCGATGTTCTTGCGAACTTTGACGGGATCACTTTCGTGGTATTGAGCGTTGGATCCGTAACCGACCAATTCAACCGGGCTATCAGCAAACCTCTTTCGCACCTCCGAACGCTCGGTTTTGGAGAGGCTTGGCTCGACCCCATGGGAATGCTCCGTCCGCAGTTCGACACCGAGCACATCCGCCTTTTCGCAGGTATCGATCAGGGTCGGTAAGTCCATGTCCTGGCCCCACAAGTAGGTCACCAGTCCAAACCGCATCCGCCCCGACGACTCCTGATCGGCAGTGGCAAACCGGTGCGTCAACCCGGTTGTGAGGGCGGCGAAAGCGGAAGTCTTTAGAAAACGACGACGTGATGAGACCGACATGGGTGCAACTCCGGACAAGACGGGGAACCGGCAACTATTGAAATCATGATAACCATCTGGAGCGACGACAACGATTCCCCGGGGCAACGGAGATTGACATCTGCGGTACAAAAAAGACTCGCGAAAAGATGAATCGCACAACCGGGCAAGAATGATCGCATGATTCGTGACGTCAGCCGGTGGTGACAGCCTTGTGTATCGTATTGGGGCATTGCCGAGAAACGCGATAACCGTGACGATCAGCATCGACCCACGGTCTACGATCGAAGTAGAATCCCAACGGAGCGAATCAACGGGGTCGAAAAGACTGGCCAGGCCGCCATTTATTCGATTCCGGAGAAGCCAAGTAGCCAGGCGTCTCGCACGGAACCGTGTGGTCTAACAATTGGAATTCGGTTGCGCTGGGTGTGAACGGTCTCGGTAGCCCGACCCCCGAAACGAGAGCCATGCCAGAAGGAGACTACCCATGCGATTCTCGCTGCGTCTGCTCATGACGTTTGTTTTCGCTTCGGCACTCGCTTTTGCGTACGAATCGAGGCGTGAAGCTAAGCGTCGACAACTTGTGGAAGCCATTAAGCGTGGCGGTGGGGAGGTCAGTTTCGTCGACGCATCATGGCCAACGCCTTTCCCGACACGTCGCATTGCATCCGTCACGATTCCTTAC
>JARFQX010000153.1 GCA_029287555.1 Rubripirellula sp.
ACCGGCATCCGTCCTAACAAGCTTTGTTCTCCAAATCTTGCCGCGGGACTCGCCACAAACAATGGCCTGGGAATGCCACCAATCGGGGCCAAACACGTCGGCTCCCGAGACGGGCCCGTTGAACACCATGCCGCACGTCGATTGGTGCTGGGGACCATAATCGAACGTCGATGGCTCGTCGATTACGCCCGGATTGTGACGCGGGTGCCGTGGCGGAAATCCAAAGTGCCTCCCCGCTCGAATGTGCAGCAACTCATCGAACGGATTGCCGTTGGCCAGCCAGGTCGCACCTTCTTGTTCGGTGCAGAACAGGTCACCGTGTTCATTGAACGCGAAGGCAATTGGAAATCGGATTCCGGTGCAAACCGTTTCGCGATGACTGAAGTCCGCAGAAACCTTTTGCACCGTTCCCCGGTCGCTCTCGAGCGAATATTCCGCCGCCCCCTCGTCGTTGATCAAGTAAGCGTTCGCGTAATTGGCGGTGCCCAGACCAAAGTAAATGTTGCCGTCTCGATCGAGCGCACATCCGACCGCGTCCACATTCTGCGGTATCTCATCCCAACCATCGGCCACCAAGATTTCTTCATCGGCCCGGTCGTCGGCATTGGTGTCAACGATCAATGAGACCTTTCCTTTGCTGGCGACGAACAAGCCTCGTCCCTTGGGGTGGCCGGGTGGAGTCAAAGCGATTCCAATCGGTCCTCGCAAGCTTCCCTCGTTGCGATAAAACAGCTCGACCCGGTCCTCCAAGCCGTCGCCATCGGTATCACTCAGCAAATGAACGTCACCGTTGTATCCCAACGTCACGAGCTTTCCGTCCTCACGAAATCGTACGTTGTTGATGTTGGTCAATTCGACCGGCAACTCGCGCACTTCAAAACCGGGGACGAGCATTTGAATCAGCGGAGGATCTTCGGCCTTGACCAGCGGAGCCCCCGGGCGATTCGTGTGAGGCACGGTTGCCGGTATCGCCTCGACCAGAGGCGCGTGCTTGCTTAGCAGGTGCTCCTGAACCAAGCGTGACTCGTCCTCATCAAGCGTGCCGCCGAAGACCAGCAATTCGGCAATGTCAACCGCGGCATGACCGTTCGCCTCAGGCTCGTTGGTGTAGCATCTCGCTCCAAGGGTCAATTCTTGAAACGAAATTTCCTCGCCGGCGAACTCGCGTGAACCTTCGCGGATGCCGTCGATCCAAAGGGACACGCTTCCGGCCTCGGGGTCGATCCGGACTTCGATCAAGTGCAGCGTCCCAAAGTCGTCTTCGCGATTGCGAAGGTTCGCCGCACCGCCAAAACCTCGGCCTTCAATGTTCAATTGCGTGAGCTTTTCGGTGGGACCTGGCCCCAGATCGATGTTGACGCCCGATTCGTAATCTTTCTCCCCGGACGCGTTGGCGGCGAACAATCCGCGGAAGTCGCCCGGATTGGCGTGCGGTGCCGCAACCAAAAAGATCGTCACGGCCGAGAGGTTCTGCGGCTGCGACACGAGGCGAAAGTGATCGTTCTCGCCGTCGAAGCGGACGAACGAGGCATCCCCTGCCCGCCTCAAACGAGGTTGCCGATTCGCGATGGGCTGGGACAAATGACGTTTCTTTCCCGATTCGTCTTGCCAGCGATCAAGGCTGACACCCGTCTTCGAAAGATCCGCCGCGTTCGCATTGCCCGGAAGCTCGATTCTTCCGGCATCCAGCCAAAGTTCGATTGGCGCCGATACAGGGGGAGGCTCGGCGGTCGACACCGGCATGGCAAATAGGGAAGTAGCCAAAAGCAAAACAAATCGCGTGACGAAACCTGGTATTCGCTTCTGCATCTGAATCACACCCCGATCAGTAAAATCGATTGGCGTCACCACAGCTTCTCGGCCCAGGTCACACCAAGAGGCTCGAAACTGACTCAGGCCGGTTCAACCTGAGCCTCCGGATCTTTGCTAATCAAATAGTTCGACGCGATAACCGCAAAGAAGAGCAGCGCACCGAAAACGTCGACGGCAATTCCCACGTTCGACTCGCCGATCTTCGATATCGGTGCCAACAACAAGGCGGCCGATACAAACATCAACGCGCGCTGGAAGAAACCGAGTGGACGACGCATGTAACCAGCCAGCCCAGCGGCCAGAGCAAGAATGCCGACCGTTGCGGCCGCGACGGCGTGCAGCACCGCCCACCAGGTTAAATCGGTTCCAGGTGGCGCCAGCAGGCACAGGGCCGGTCGGTACACAAACATGAAGGGCAGCGTGAAGCCCACCAACGAGAATCGAAAAGCGGCAAACGACGTCTTCATGATCGGGGATTCCGCAATCGATGCACTGGCGTAGCCAGCCAACGCAACGGGCGGGGTCACCATCGACATCATCCCGAAATAGAAGATGAACAGGTGAGCCACCAGTGGCAACACACCCAGTTCACCCAGCAGCGAACCCATTAGCGTGGCCATCAGCAAGTAACAGACAACCGAAGGCACCCCCATCCCCAGAATCAGGGAGCAAACCATGATGCCGAGGAGCGCCAGGAACAAATTCGTCTCCACAACATCCTTGATGACCGAACTGAAGTCGTTGGCGATTCCCGTCTGCTGAACAATGCCAATGATCACGCCAACGCAGGCGCTCGCCGCCACCAAGGCGATCCCGTTCTTGGCGGACTTCGTGAACGCCGTCACGACTTGGGGCCGCCACGAAGGATTCGTCAAGCCAAAGATCAGCAATCCGAACATGCCGACGATGCTCGACTCGAGCAGCGAACCGATGGTCAACTGTGCCGAGACGGCGTTGGTCTGTGGCGAAACCCAGGACGAGGCAAGAAACGTTCGGAAGAAGGAAGGCACCGAATCGGGATCCAAGTTGGCCGTAAATTGATGCAAGATCAATACGACGAAGAAGCTCGTAAAAGCCAGGATGCGTGCGCGAGGTGAGATGTCGAGCTTCTTTCGCAACGTTGCAAACACAAGGATCACCGCAAGCGATCCTGTCACGCTACGAAAAGGAGAGAAGCCGAGAACGAGCAATCCGATGAGCGTTCCCAAAGCCCCGATGAAAACGGTCGCTTCAAAACCGGACAGCTTCTTTGCGGCAATTTCCTCCGAATTCAAACCGGAGGCCCCAAGGCGGCGAGAGTAGAGGAAGACGAGAGCCAGAATCGAAAAGTAATAGAGGATCGCGGGAATCACCGCCGCCTTCATGATCGTCAGAAACGTCACTTGAGGCTGCACCAACTCGAGCATCATGTACGCGCCGGCTCCCATCACGGGGGGCACCAGCGCGCCGCCCGAAGCCGCCGCCGCGGTGATCCCACCGGCAATGTGATTGGGAAACCTCGCCCCGCGCATCATGGGGATCGTAAACGTACCGGTCGTCACCGCGTTGGCTACGGCGCTTCCCGATAGCGACCCCATCAACCCGCTGGCCATCACCGAAACCATGGCCGGACCACCACGGACCCGACCGAATGTCTTGGTGGCAAAATCGATGATGAACTGCGTCGCACCCGACATCTCCAGAAACGAACCGAAGATGACGAACAGGAAAACGTACTTGAACATCACCGTGGCGGCCGGCCCAAAGACACCCAGGCTT
>JARFQX010000328.1 GCA_029287555.1 Rubripirellula sp.
ACTGCCCTACTGCCCTACTGCCTCACTGCCTCACCGCCTTCCTCCCGATACCAAAACGCTCGGAATTCTTGCCTGCGTTGCAAGTGCGCTTGATTGAGCCGGTCAACCTCCTGCCCCTTGGTGGCGTCGCCCGTTGGAGGCGGGTAAGCCTCCATCATTCGATAGGGTAGCGGCATGGTGGATTGTCCTGCCAAGGTATTTAGGTCGGCGTCCTTGTCCCATCCGATGCTGTGAATCACGAAATCACGTTTCCATCCGGGCGGCAGTGGATTCTCGGGCAACGAGAACTTCAGACGGATTTCGTCACCGGCTCCCATCACGACCATCTTGTCGTCCCAATGGCGAACCAGATCGGTGCAATCACCAAACCTGGTCAATCCACCGCGTAGTGGGGGCCAACGGGGCAACGTCGAAGCCGACTGGTAGTCGTAAGTTTCCGGATGCGTCTCTTCGTCGCGAATGCGATCGGAATATCCGTGAAAAGTCAACTCGGCTTCGACCAACGACAGCGGTTGTTCGTCGAACTCGGCCGGATCCGACTGCACCGCAATTTGGGCTCGGTCCCAATAGATCTGTGCCGACGTGCGGATGCGAAAACGAGGATCATCCCAATTGATCACCTCCGTGACGTCCACCACGATCGTCTTCGTCTTACCGCCCGGGAAACCCATGTAGGGAATCGCTTGTCGCCAACCTTCGGCCTGTGACGGATCGGGGACCCAAACGGAAGGAAACTCGATCGGTCCGAGTTCCGGATTCTGATCGATTTGAATATTCAACGAGGTGTCGGTCGGCAGGATCCAGCCCGTTAACACCAGGTAGATCTTTCCAGCGCTGCCTTCCGTTGATTGAACCTTTGCCAAGTCACCGAAATCCAGGTCAATCCAATGCGGCGGACAAAGCCCTTGCCGAAGTCGACGATCAAACGCGCGAACAAACTCTCGATCGGCATGCTGTAGTTGGTCCGTCACGTCGCGTCCGTTGGTGTCTTTCGCCTCAACCAACGGTCGAACATCCTCCGAGGCGAACGCAAAAATCGTCGGCTCGGCAATGTCACCCGGCCCAACTTTCTCATTCGTCCAAACTTCGACGCCCGCAGGATGATCGACCACCGAAACGGCTACTTTGTCGAAATAGGCAACCTCCCACAGTTCTTCCGTGATCCGGAATTCGTAGGCACCTTCGGCGGGCCGGATGTCTGAACCATCGATCTTGAGATATTCCCATGGACGATCCTTGGCAACGACACCGTGAGCGACTTGCAACCCCAAGGGGGCGGCCCACAGACAATCGGTCTTGAACACAAACTTCTCGCCGTCCCAAGCGTAGAGATAGGGGCAGGATCCCTTCAGGGTTTGTTCTTCCTCCACCAATGAATCGATCTTCGGGTCACGCACCGTCTGAGTCAGCCCGTTGGGCAGGATCGCTCTCACGCTACCCGCGGTTTGAAATCCGTCGAGACCGAAGTGAGTGGACGGCGACTTGACGATCCGTGCCCGGTAGTGCGGTCCAAAGCGAAGTTCCAACACGCTGCCGATCGCGTAGTGATTGACGCGACCACTGACGTTGTCATCGATACCCTTGAAACGAACATCAAGGTGATGACCGACATCACTCGTGCGATTCAATCGGACCGCAAGCGATCCGTCGACAACGCCTGCCAGATCGATCGCCCCGTCCCGATCAAAGTCGGTCGCGGCGAATTCGGACAAGCCCGAGGCTGAATCAACGGGTGTCCACGGTTGGAATCCCCACGGGCCGATCCGCGACAACTCGACGCCACTCTCCGCTGGCGCCACGAGGTCCAGCCATGAGTCGTTATCGAAATCGGCGACGATCATCCCTCGGCCCGCATGCTCGCTCACCTCCGCTCGTTCGAACGTCCAGGCACCCGCATCGGCCGTCTGCGAATAGACGATCGCCGTCTGGTCCGTCCCGCCGACGATTAGGTCCCAAGAAACGTTGCCGTCGACGTCTTCGACGAAGACCGAATCGACCCCCGGCACGCTCGCGATTTCATCCAGGTATCGACCGCGGAATTGCAAGTGCAGCAAGTTCTCGATTAGCCCAACCCGACCACTGCCTGGATGCACCGTCACGAGATCAAGATCCAAATCGCGATCGAGGTCGGCAATTGCCATGCCCGCGACCGGATCGTCCAAAGCGAACTCACCCAAGCCACCTGCGAGTTCAAAGAAGCTCCGATTCCCGCGATTGACGAACAGACGCACCCCGTCCGATTGCGTCGAAACGACCAGATCGAGATCGCCATCGGCTTCCAAGTCGCCGGCGATCGCCGTGATCACACTTTCGACCGATTGCAAACCCGTGTTCGTCGTGATCGCCGTCAAACGTTCCTCATCGGATGCGGAATTGCGCCCGTCTACCTGAACCATTTGCAGTCCGCCGGGACCGAAGACAACAAGCGTCAAAAACGTATCGTGCCGGACCGCAGACCCAAGATCGTCCTCCTCTCCTTGTGTCGTTTCCCGGTCGGAACGCAACCTTGCCGGATTACTGCTGTCGACCAAGAACAAGTCGGCCGCAATCATGCCGGTGCAATCAAGATCGAGCTGCAATTTAGCAATCGACGTCAACCCGCCCGATCCATCGTTGCTCCAGAGTTGTATCTGGTTGTCATCGTGGAGCGTCACCAAATCGGGACGGAGATCGAGATTGAAGTCAATCGTGATCAACGAACGCACCGGGGCGCTGTCCGACGGCTCCCCGCCGCCCGAAGGTTCCCCGCCGCCCGAAGGTTCTTTGGCTTCGAAGACAATCGCATCCTGCATCGCAGCCAATGGAGCGGCGGCCACGACATCGGCAGACAAACGTCGCAACGATTCGAAATTCAACAGGTCCAGCGGATGTGGCGTCGCTCGACGTCGGTCGGTTTTGACGATCTCGGTACTATTGAGCACGTTGAACCAAAGCAGCATTCGATTTTCAGCTTCGGACCAATTGCCCGATTCGATCGCGTCGGTGATCTGCGTTACTAATTCGTCGGGTGTGACCCCGATCGGCTCGGTCTCTCGCCGAAGTGATGGCTCGATAGCCTGGGCCAATTCACGGGCGCGGCGAACGTACTTTGCCGCCTCGGGATCCTCAACGTCGATGCAAAGCCGGGCGGCACGCAAAGCGAAGTAGAGATTGTCGGGATGTTGGTCAGACAGGGCTCCCACCGTCTTAGCGGCGTCATCAAGTAGGTCTTTGGGAAGACCGTCGATCGGATCTTCAAGCTGCTCAACGACCTGAATCAACGTGCCACCCAAGATCATGCCACGGGGTTCCTCGGCGGCGACGCCCATGATCGCTTCGGACAACCGCCCGTAAACGTCACGGCGCAGCGATTTGGTCATCGACCCGGGCAGCAAAGAGGCTTCGTGCAAATCGATCCTGGCGTTGAACCACATTGCCACCACGGGGTTGTCCGCAAGCTTTGAGTAGTCCTCGATCGCACCGCGAGCCGCGGCGATCGCGTCGGGCAATTCAGCACGAGCTGCCATCTTTTCGGACTCGTCCAACGACGCGTTGGTCGCCCGTGAGGAGAGTTCGTCCACTCGCAAGACCCGGTTGATCGCCCGGTTCATCGCCACGGCCGGATCGTCGGGCGTCTGCGAGAACAGGTCGGACCAAACGCCATCGGCGTCCGCCGCTTCGAGGTTTTCCGTGGCGGCCAAGGCGGTTCGCGTCAATTCCAACCGCCGCTCGGTCTCCGCGTCTGCCCCTCCTTGCCCGTGGCCTCCGCGATAAACGAAAAAGATGATGGCAATGGCGACCAACAGGAGCGCGACCAGGACCCATTTCGCCCCCCCTTGGTTACCAGCTTCGCCTGGGTTGCCCCTGCGATCCTGTTGGCCCGAGTCCGAACTGCTCATGATGCTCCCCGAGTAGGCAAGATTTCGATATCCTTGGACCCATGAACGTAACAAAATTCATAGACCAGACCGACTCGGTTCGCGTGGGACGGGTCAAAGATGACAAACTGATCCCGCTCCAACTCGGGTCGTCCTTTCAGTCGCTCGCCGATCTGCTCTCAGTCGACGATCCAATCGCCGCCGTCGAATCTCTTACGGAAGAAAGTCCGATCTTGATCGACGAATCGGTTCGCTGGCTTCCCCCGATCGACAACCAGGAGGTGTGGGCTGCCGGGGTGACGTACAAGCGGAGCCAGACAGCGCGGATGGAAGAATCCGAGGCGGCGGCCTCCTGCTACGACCGGGTGTACAACGCCGATCGCCCGGAGTTGTTCTTCAAGGCCACCCCGCATCGAGTCGCCGGGCATCGTCAGCCGCTGCGAATTCGCAGCGACGCGACCTGGAACGTGCCCGAGCCCGAAATCACCCTGGTCCTGTCGCCCGACCTGCGAATCGTCGGCCTGACGGTCGGCAACGACATGAGTTCCCGTGACATCGAAGGTGAGAACCCGCTGTACCTGCCACAGGCGAAGTGTTACGACCAGTGTGCGGGCCTCGGACCGTGGGTCACCCTGTTTCGCACTCTGCCGCCGGTGTCGGAAATCGAGGTCGATCTGAAGATCAAACGGGGCAGCGACATCGTTTTCGACGAACAGATCGCCGCCAGCCAGATGGCTCGGTCGTTCGAAGACCTCGTGCAGTGGCTCGGCCGCGACAACACCTTTCCAACCGGCGCGTTCCTGATGACCGGCACCGGAATCGTACCCACCTCGGACTTCACCCTACAAAAAGACGACATCGTCAACATCACGATCTCAGGAGTCGGAACACTGTCGAACCCGATAGTTCAGGGGTGATAGGTATTCATTTTCAGCGTAGCGGTGCTCGTGCTCGTGCTCGTGCTCGTGCTCGTGCTCGTGCTCGTGCTCGAAAGCAGTAATAACGAATCCAAATGGGGCAACCAATGACAAATCCAATCTTTGATCACGATCGACTCGATGTTTACCGCTTGGCAATCGAGTACGCCGCGGAATCCTTCGAATCCGCCAAAGAATTGAACGGCGTCCATCGTCACGCGCGCGATCAATGGTTGCGTGCGGCCCAGTCGATACCGTTGAATATCGCCGAAGGAAACGGCAAACGCAGCACCAGAGACCGTGCCAGGTTTCTTGACATTGCGCGCGGCTCAGCGTTTGAGTGTGCTGCAATCCAAGATTTACTTGTGACATCGGGCGGATTGAACAAGGATCGGAGTCGTGCGATGAAGTTGAAGCTGAAACGAATCGTGTCGATGTTGACGAAGCTAGCAATGAAGTCGTGTTCGGTTACTGAAACAGCAGCCGAATACGAGATCGATTACGAGCACGATCACGAGCACCGCTTCGCTGAGCACGACCGAAAGAAACGCGTTGTTACAGTTGCTCACTAATGAAACTAACTCCCTAAGGAACACCCCACATGTCGACCGCGACATCAACCGTTCGCCCCGTGCTCGTTGCTGGAAGTTGGCGTGACGCCGATTACCAGAAGACCTTCCGAGCGACCGATCCGAACAGCAACGAACCGATTCCTGTTGATTTCCCGGTCAGCTCGTGGGAGGACTGCGACGCGGCGCTCGATGCGGCGGTGGACGCGGCGCGAGAGCTTCGTCGGTTGCCCCGTCATCAAATCGCCGAGTTCCTCGAGCGGTACGCCGACCGGATCGATGCGGCGAAGGATGCGCTTGTTGAAGCCGCGTTCCGAGAAACCGGTTTGGCCAAGAGCCCGCGTCTGGCCGACGTTGAACTCCCTCGCACCAGCAATCAACTGCGCGCGGCCGCGGCAGCCTGTCGAAGCGGCAGTTGGGCGCTACCGACGATCGACACGGCGGCCGGTATTCGTTCTTGCTACGAATCGATCGGACCAGTCTGCTTGTTTGGTCCCAACAATTTCCCCTTCGCTTTCGGCAGTGTTTCTGGCGGTGATTTTGCCGCGGCGATTGCGGCGGGTAATCCCGTGATTGGGAAAGCCAATAGTTCCCATCCCGAAACAACACGCTTGTTCGCAGAACAGGCTGCCGAAGCGATCAAGGAGACGGGTCTGCCGCCGGCGACCGTTCAATTGATCTATCGAACGAGCCACAGTGACGGCGAACGACTCGTTGCCGATCCCCGGACGGGAGCCACCGGTTACACGGGCAGCCGCTCGGCCGGTCTCGCGCTCAAAGCAGCAGCCGACAAGGCAGGAAAGCCGATTTATCTCGAACTATCCAGCGTTAACCCGGTCGTCATCACGCCGGGAGCGCTCGCCGAACGTAGCGACGAGATCGTTTCCGAGTTCACAACCAGTGCGCTGATGGGGACCGGCCAATTCTGCACGAACCCCGGGCTCGTGCTGCTGGTTCAAGGCGAACCGACCGATGCCTTCATCTCGGCGATCGGAGACAAGTTCGGATCCACCGCGGCGGGCACGCTTTTGTCTCCCGCTGTTGCCAAGAGCCTCTCGGCAAGCGTCGAGAAGCTTTGCGAGTACGGAGCGAAGTTGATCGTTGGAGGCGGCGAGCCGGAAAGCGGTCGCTGCGCCTATGCCAACACGCTACTTACGGCAACGGCAAAGGACTTCCTTTCGAACCCGGAAGGTTTTCAAACCGAGGCGTTCGGTAACGCGTCACTCTTTGTGATCGCGGACGACGTGGACCAATTGTGTGAGGCAATTCGCCATCTGGAAGGTAATCTCACCGGCTGCATCTACAGTGACAAGCAGGGCGGCGACGACGATGCCTGCGAGAAGATTGCATCGGAATTGACACCCAAGGTGGGCCGATTGCTCAATGATAAGATGCCGACCGGTGTCGCCGTCAGTGCCGCAATGAATCACGGCGGTCCCTACCCAGCAACTGGCCATCCTGGCTTTACCGCCGTTGGAGTTCCCGGATCGCTATTACGCTTCGGCAAACTCACCAGCTACGACAACGTCAGGCCACATCGATTGCCCGCGCTGCTGCAAGATAACAACCCCAGCGAAGCGTGGCGATTGATTGACGGCAAGTGGACCCAAGCCAACGTTGGCTAGTCCATGACTAGAGCATTTTCAAATTTCTCGTAGGCGGCAAACGATAGTCGCCGATCGTATTGCGCTGTTAGGCTACGATCGGCGGAGCGATCGGCGACTATGTGATTCTTGAAAATGCTTTAGACTCCGCCAGCTACGCACTTGGGAAATCGGCGAGGGTAACGGGCTCGCGAGGCAGACGTTCCCAATCGAAACGCTCGATCAGTTCCACGGCGGTCGACGCCCGCTCCTCGTTCGACAGCATTCCGGACGTTCGCGCCGCCCAAGTGATGACTTCGGAGGCGGCAACGCCACTGGCTCGAATCGTCGCCAAACGCGTGTCGCCATGTCGTTTGGCCAACCGCCGACCATCAGGCCCACAGACCAGTGGGACGTGCGCGAACTCGGGAACCGGCAGATCCAGTGCCCGAAATAGCTCAATCTGCCGAAAGGTGCTCGCGACGAGGTCATCGCCGCGAACGACCTGAGTGATCCCCATCGCACCGTCATCGACGACCACGGCAAGCTGATAAGATGGCTCGCCGATCTTCTGGGTAATCGGAAAGTCTCCGAGCGACTCGGATGGGACACAAGACTGTCGTCCCAGAACGCGGTCATCGAAGGTGACTGCGTCGTCACCCGCACGGAATCGCCAACAGAAGGTTCCCTCATCGGGCAGCGGATCTCCCACCTGCCACGACGCACAGGTTCCCGGGTAAACCGCCGGTTCGTGATCGAAGTGGGGAGCCGAACCGGCCGCCTCGATATCCTTACGAGTGCAGGTGCAGGGATAGACCAGGTTGATCTCAATCAAACGCTGCAGAGCGGACCAATAATGATCTCGTCGCTGCGTTTGGATGTAAGGAGCCGACGGGCCACCGATGTCGGGTCCCTCGTCCCAATCCACGCCGATCCAACGCAAATCCTCGATCGCCTGTTCCGTCGCCCAACTCTTGACCCGAGGCGAATCAACATCCTCAATTCGCAGAATCAACTTCGCCCCAGACTGACGAGCCGCCCAATACGCCAGCAGATACGTCCGCGCGTTGCCGAGA
>JARFQX010000458.1 GCA_029287555.1 Rubripirellula sp.
CGCCGACAGCGCCGGAAAACGTCGCTCTAAAGAGTCGATATAGAACGTCGGTGTACATGTGATCTTGTTGTGATAGGTAAGCGTTCCCACAAGGTTAACAAGATCCTGCTGCCAATCGCGGGACGAGTGGAAGAAGCTGGACATAGAGATCTGCTTGATGATCGATAGCGATGCGTGAACGGAAAGATCTGAATAAGGCACTGGGTCTCTTATGGTCGGACGCGCCCCATGAGATTCGCTGCGAGATTCCGCGCCGAGTGACAACGTTAACCATGGCGGCGGGAGTTGTGCTGCTGGGCTTTGCGATATTGAATGGTTCTGCAATCGCGATAAGCCCGAACTCGAGTGGATTGCGACGAAGCTCAACCGGGCACTTGGGCTCGATACGCAGGGAGATGCTCGATCGTGATCGGGATGCGATAGCGTTTGTTCCAAGAGTAGCGACGAATGTCCGAGAGGGGATCGGGTGAGTTTTCGAGCCCTCCCGCGGTTGCCGCTCAGGCGGAACAACGGGTTCCCGGGCCTACTGCCGGGAAGGGACCGCATGGGATTTCGTGAGCCATCACCTCGCGCGCGGCGACGGGTAGTTGCGGCGCCTGCGAGATGGGCAAGATCGCGTCGTTACCGTGAACGTAATAGGATTCCAGCCGCATTGCCCCGTCATGGTACTCCACCAGCGCCGTGCAGTTTTCGACCCAGTCGCCCGTATTGCAATAAATCATCTCATCCTGATGAAAGAGGTCTGGTGTGTGGATGTGGCCGCAGATGACCCCGCGGCATCCCTGCCGCCGGGCATGTTCGAGTAGCTGCCGCTGAAAATCACTCAGAAAACGGATGAACCTCTTGACGCTACCCTTGATCGAGGCGCAGGTCGCGTAGGGACTGCGTCGAGGGTCTCGCCGCAATCGGCTACAGTACCAATCGAGCGATAACATTGGATCGTAAATGTAGGAGCTTGCGTGGGACAGCCACTGGGCTCGCGTTTCAAACACGTCGAATTCATCGCCGTGCGTGACGAGGAATCGCCTGCCGTCCAAGGCCTCGAAGACAAATTCATCAGCGATGTGAATATTCAAAGCGGCTACTTGTAACACGCCACGGACCTCATCCATTCGCAAGAATTGATCGTGGTTGCCAGGCGTGTAGAAGACTTGCGTTCCCCGTTCGATCATTGCAAAGAGATGTCGAAGGATCTGGCTATTGATGGCGGGCCAACGAAACGAAGACCGAAGCTTCCAACCGTCGATGAAGTCACCAAGGATGTAGATCTTGTCCGGCTCGATGCCACGAAGGAAGTCCAACAGAAGATGGGGCTGAGCGAATCGGCAGCCCAAATGAACGTCGCTTATGAAAAGCGTGCGTGCTTTGCGTTCCATCACAGTCACCCATTATCCTTCTTTCATCGGCCAACGGTCGGGTTGTTTGCTCAGCCGGTCTGAACCGGAAGCGGAGCGTCAGGCTTGGCTCGGCTGAGTCGCCAGCGGCGAGGATGAACTTCGCCAGCTTCGCTGCAGCCAGGAGGCGCTGCGAAAGGCGAAGACTAAGCTGGATACAGCCAGGGACGAACACCGGGACGCGACGCGACGCTGTTCACGTGCCGCATCCAATGTTTCCATTGCTTCCTGGTAGCGTCTCCGCACCTCCTCGGTGGAGGCTCGCCACCCACAGCGTTCGACGTGACTCCGCGCGCGAGAACCAAGCGACCGACGAAGTTCGACGCTACCAAGCAGCTTCGCCAGCGAGGTCTGCGCCGCGTCAACATCTCCAGGACAATAGAGCACGCCGGACTCGCCATCTTGCATTAGCGACGGGATTCCACCGGCCGCGGGCGCCAACACCGGTAATCCTGATGCCATCGCTTCCATGACCACATTCCCCATTGTTTCGGTTTCTGATCCGTACAAGAACAGATCCGCCGAAGCATATGCCTGCGCAAGCTCCTGTCCTCGCAGGTAGCCGGTGAACGTCGTTTTGCTGCCGGCGAAGCGGCGTTCCAGGCGGGCGCGATCGGGACCGTCACCCACGATCGCCAGCCTTGCCCCGGGAAACCGCTCGATTACCTTTGCGAGAAAGTCAACGTTCTTTTCAACTGCTAAACGCGAAACCGTCAGCAACAAGGGCGTATCCGGCTCGCCCGATGTCAGCCGATACCGCATCGACTCGGACTGGCGCTTCGGTTGGAACAGTTGTGTATCGACAGCGGGTGGCCAGGTCCGAACGCGCTCAAAGCCGCGCTGCTCCAATTCCGCTCGCAAAATGGATGAAACTGTCAGGTTCACGTCGGCACAGTTGTGGTAGCTTCGAGTCAAATGCCACAGCGGGCGCGACAGCTTGCGAAGCACGGGATACTGTTTGACGAATTCACCGTACAACGTGTGAAAGGAAAAGACTGTCGGAATCGATATTCTGTGCCGTGCCAGAACGTCATGGCAGCGAAAGCCGAAGGCGAACGGATTCAGGAAATGGATCACATCTGGCGCAAACTCCCGGATTACCTCGATAAGTCGCTCCGACGGCACGCCAATCCGATACTCGGGATAGGCGACGCACGGGAAGCTGGGAAACGAAACCGTGCGAATGGATGGGTGTTGGCAATCCTCGGCGTGGGGGCAAAAGACAACCACCTCATCACCAGCTTCGGAAAGATGTTCCAGCAGTCGCATCGTTCGCATCACGACCCCGTCAATCTTCGGCAGAAAGACTTCCGCGATTATCGCGACTCGCATGACTTGATCTCCTCTAATCCGCACGTTGGCGCGAGTCGTTCGCCGCCCTGGGGAAGCGTTGAGCGGACGGACGTGCCATCCAGCAGCCCATCGAAGCTCTGTCAGCAGATGCCGTTTGTCTCATCGAGGCTTCCGGGCGACGGCGATGACGATGCTGTGGTGATCCGAGACTGGAAAAACCAGGGTGTTCAGGAATTGGCGAGTCAACCAGCCTGCCCGCTGGAGCCCCAGTTCTTCGACGAATGGCGTCAGCCAGCCGCCGTGATAGGCAAACTCCATGAACCCGTCGAAATGCTCGAACTTGAGTTCTGGCTCGAAGGTCTCGGTTATCTCCGACTCGAATCCCCCATCCTCGAATCGGCGCTTGACTTCCTGTTCGTCTTCCGGCGTTAGTAGGTTGCCTTCCGCCGAAACGCCCCTTCGGTTGAACAGTGCCTGCAGGACACGAGACTTGGCAATTCTCTGCAGCGCCGGATAGCCCCGGCTTGTCCCGCCAACGAACGACCAATAGCCGCCGGGCTCCAAGTGGTCCCAAATTTTGGGTGCCAAAGTCTGCATCGGAACGAATCCGGTTACGAAATGCGTGCAGATCATACCGAACGCCTGTCCGGCGAAATGAATTTCAAAATTCGCGGCATCATCGACCGCCGTGGCGATCTCCGGGATACGCTCCCGGGCGATCTCGACCATCTGTTTAGAAATATCTAGCCCGGAGGGAACGACATCCCGATCGGTCGATTGAATCAATCGCTCTAGGAACAGCCCCGTGCCTACACCAAGATCCAAGACACGGAGTGGTGGCAGGCCCGCTTTGAGAAGGTCGAGATCATCGAGCTGCCGAAGCGACGCTGCGATGGTCCGCTGAATCACGTCCTGAGGATCAACGTCATAATGCTTCGCAATGACTTCATCGTATTGCCTTTGAATGACTTCCTTGTGCATGTCGATCCCAGTTGTCCCATCGAGGAACGAAAGTTCTAGCGAAGCCTGAGTGATTCCGTGTCAAGTCTCGCTCGCCGGGAAGCTGGCAGCGGTTAGTCGCAAAACTCCGAGCCGCTATCAACTAATGGAATCACCCGGTCCACTTTGCCAACGGCCGGAACGATACACACGTTATGTGAGGACTACGCGAGAGAACTTGTGACGATTTGATAAATACTGACACGTTTTCCCGGATGTGAATTGCGAGCAAGAGGGAAGCTGATAAAGTTCTCGGCGCCGTGGACAAGGCAAACTTGCATTGGCAAGTTCGCCTCGCCTGATCGAAAGGAATGTTATGTGTGCGAAGCGGTTTGTTGCCGCTTTGGGAATGCTGAAGGCGTCGTAACAATCGGCCAACAGGACGTGTCCCGATGTCGAGTCTCTTACAACCTGGTGAGAAACGGGCGAACGATTCAAACACGCGTGGCGGCGAACCGTTCACGGCCCTCCCGCCCCCACCCGATTCCGAATGTCGCTTTGACGTGATTGTGATTGGAAGCGGGGCTGGTGGCGCGGTGTTCGCGTGGAAGTGCGCGATGTCAGGCAAACACGTGTTATTGATCGAACGGGCCAGATCGCTTGGTTCACTTCCGCGTGACGAACTGTCCACACTCGTCGAAAAGCGTCCCTACGATAATCGCACCATCGATTTAAACGGGAAGAGCCAGCGTCTTTACATCGGCGGCACCATCGGGGGCAGCACGTCGCTCTACGGAGCGGCGTTGCTGAGACCAAGTCTCGATGACTTTCATCCGGGCCGCTACTACAGCCATCGCTTGCCCAAGTATCGATGGGACTGGC
Organism: Rubripirellula sp.; assembly: GCA_029287555.1. GTDB lineage: Bacteria > Planctomycetota > Planctomycetia > Pirellulales > Pirellulaceae > Rubripirellula. Next base: position 4,509 of record JARFQX010000458.1, read on the forward strand.
CGATCGACTACGAAGCACTGGCTTCGCATTATGACCGGGCGGAGCAACTTTTCGGTGTAACAAACCCGGCTAGCGAGGACTTTGACCCACTTCAGTCTCCCGGAACGCAGCTCAACGGCGAGCCGATTCCCCTCGCTCCGATCAATCGCCACCTGGTTGCTTCGAGTCGTTCCGCAGGATGGAAGCCGTTTCGCTTGCCGCTGGCGATCAACGGAAAGACATGTCTTCGCTGCGCCGCCTGTGCTGGCTACGTCTGCCCGAACGGTTCTCGCCGAAGCGGCGCGGATCTGTTGCGAGACGCAACCGCGGGCGATGGTTCGCTGCATCTCATCGAGGGCACCGAAACTTTGGAGTTTCGCCGGGGACTCGATGGGGCAGTCACATCGGTACTTACACATGGCGAGAGCGATGGAGTGCGCCGGGAGTTTTATGCCAAGCGTTACGTCCTGGCCGCCGGCGCACTCGGTTCCGCCGCGGTCTTGTTGCGATCCGGGATTGGTGGTCAACACGTCGGGCGCAACTACATGTTCCACTATTCGCCCATTGCTGTCGGGCTATTTCCCTCGCCGACCGAGGCTGATCGCACCTTCGTGAAGCAGATTGGTTTCGCGGACCATTACTTCGGCACACCCGATTGCCGCGAAAAGATCGGCATCATTCAGTCGCTTCCGGCTCCGGGATTGATGATGATGCGGAAGAACGGCTCGCGTGGAGTCCCTCGAGCCATCCTCAAGGTTCTCCGCCGGCGCATGCTACCGTTGCTGGGCATCGTCGAGGACCTTCCCGATCCACGTAATCGCATCGTCATTGACGGCAGGCGAATAGCTTTGCGTCATCGTTTCAGCGAGTTTGACCGCGCGCGCGGGCGAGCCCTTGCGAAACAAATGGTGTGTATCTTGAAGCAAGCCGGAGCCGTCCATTGCCTCGTCCGCCAGAGCACTTCCAGCGACCACGTCGCTCACCAATGCGGATCCCTTCCCATGGCCGCGAAGCGAGAACACGGTGTCGTTAGCCGCGATTGCCGCGTCTATGGGGCGCCAAATCTGTTTGTCGTCGACGGCAGTGTTCTACCCATGTCACTTGGGGTCGGCCCCGCGCTGACAATCATGGCCAATAGCTTGCGAGTCGCCGATCAGGTTGTCTCGGAATGTTGATTCTCCAACTTCGAAAGTCGGGTGTATGGTGCGAGTCAAGATTGAAGAACTCTCGCAGGCGAAACAAATTCACGGCGGGCTGGTTCAGCTTTGCGCCGCCTCCCTTGGTGTTCGCCTCGCCCGCGTTCCGATTCCAACGCGGCGGCTGCGACGACACGTGTTTAGCCGGATCTACGGCGATAAATATCCCGCCCTTTGCGAAGCCGATTTGGAGAAGCCGCTGCACGACTACCGCTCCATCAACGAACTCTTCACTCGCGGGATCCGCGCGGACCGTCGCCCCATGCCCGAAGGCTCCAATCAACTAATCTGTCCCTGCGATTGCACCGTCCAGGACTCCGGTACCTTGGAACGATCGCTCGTTCTAAACGCCAAAGGAATCTCCTATTCCCTCGCGTCCCTGTTAGCGACTGACCAAGTTCAATCGTTTTCGGGCGGGCAGTACGCCGTGCTGTTTCTTTCCCCGAGTGATTGTCACCGTGTGTTTTGTCCCACCGAATCGGAACTTGTCGAGATCACGCACGTCCCCGGCCGCCGTCTGCTGGTGCACCCACCCTATCAACGGAAAGAATATCCGGTCTTCACGCTCAACGAACGTGTGGTGATGCAACTGCGCAGTCCGCGCGGATCGATCGCCTTGGTGATGATTGCGGGCTGGGGTGTAGGCAACATCACGTATCGGTTTGCCTACGGACCGCGAAAGCGCTCCTATCGGTTGTCTCGCTACGTTTGCGAGCCGTCGGAACGATTCCAGCGTGGTGACTGGCTGGCGACCTTTGAATTGGGTTCGACCGTGATTCTGGCCATCGAGCCAACGGTGTGCGACTCGCTGGGCCTCGTTCCGGGCAAGACGCTTCGCTATGGAGAGTCACTGGCCCCGCTCCGATCGTCCTCATCAAAGCCTGTGTCCACGAACACGTTGACATCGAAGGGGAAGTCATGATGGAAGCAATGAAACAGATTATCATCGGACCACGTTCGCCGCTGGCTCTTCGCTACGCCAAGTACCTAAGCGAAGTCGGCGGTCGGACCGTCACACTTGTGGCATTGAGTCCGCTACCGAAGACCGAAGACGGGGATCGCCCATTCCATCTCTCTGCCGAACAGTTTGCAAGTGACACATCGCGGGCTGGCGATGTTTGCCTTGTTCTCTTCGACGTCCGCCATTGCTGCGACGACGAGACACTCATGCAAGGTGTCGAAGAACACCTGCGGAGGAATCCCGGTGCGCTGCTGTTTCTGATCAGCAGTGCATCGATTCACAGCGGCGATCTCCGCTGCTCCCGGGCGGAAACAAAGCTTCACGATCGGTTTGGACCGCTTGCGTCGCGGCTCGTTACCCTACGCGTGACCCACCAGGTTGGTCCCGAGACGCTGGCATCCGTGATTGACGCGGAAACTCACTCCGCCCGTGGCCGCCGATCGCGCACCTTCACGTTGCTGGAACCGACCGTCGGCGTCCGAAGCCCGAACCCGCTTGAGGCATTGTCAAGCGACCCGAATGACATCGAGACAACCCGCTCGCGCGGGACCTCCGGTGCGAGCGGATTCCGATCACTCGGCAAGCTGCTCCCGCGTCCGGGCGCATCGATGCCGGAGACTCTGCGTCCGAACAGCGTCAGCGAATTGCTGACGCTTTACCATCCCTACAGCTACCAGCACGTGCAGATCGCCGGGTGCAACACGGGCGTCAAGCATTTTGGCTGGGAGTTTCCCGGCAAGACCCTGATCCAAACAATCCGAACTGCCAGACGGGCCCGCGTGCGTGGCGACCGACTTGATGTTGACGCCGGACTGACGCTGAAACTGGCAATCGAGTGCCTGCGCCGAGTCGAGAAGGAGTTCTACGTTGTCCCCAACTACTCCTACATCAGCATGGGGACCATCTTCTTTGTTCCGGTACATGGCTCCGGCAGCGATGTGTCCACGCTGGGCGAAACGATCGAAAAGGCACTGCTGTATCTGCCGGACGAGGACCGATTCCTGCGAATCAAACGAGGGGACCCCAATTTTGGTCGCTACATCTACCGGCCTGAATCGAAAGCGCTTGTTTTACGCTTGACCTTTCGCATTCGTGATCAAACGCGTTATTTCGTCAAACAATCGACACACGCCACGCCGCGGGCGCGTGAAATCGTCGATCACTTCAGCGATCCGGAAGCCGTGAACGTTGAAATCCGCAAGTCGAAGGCAGCAGATGATTGTGTCACGATTCGAAAGTACTACGAGCATGACCAGATTGCTTCCGGAAAACCGCTCGAGCTTCCCAAGGACTCGCTCGGCCGGCTCTGGGATCGATTGGAGGAAACACCGGTCGTGTCTCACCTCTTCCACGAGTACGTACGTCGATTCGGCTATCACGTCGAATTGTTCCTCAGCAAAACCCAATTCGATCGGTTTTGGAAGGCTCATCGAGAGCTTCCGCTCAGGAAGATTCAACTGCGTCGCATGAAGCAGGATGGACTGCCTCATTCGCCATGCAGCGACTGCGACCGAATCTCGGCCGACCTGTTCATGAAGCGATCCGACAAGGACCGCTTCTTAGCCTTCATCGAGCACCACTTGCCAGACGTCCACTTCAATCCCGGGAAGCACAGCCGATGAGGTCATCCACTGTCGCAGATGTCCGAATCGAGGACGCGTTCGGTCAGCTGATGGACCGGCAGCTACCCAATCTGTTTCGCTTATACCTCAATCCGATCGTGACGCAGGCGTGTCTTTGCCTCTCGCGGATCGCCTCCGCAAGCAAGGATGGAGTGCGGAGCAGTGGCGGAACGTATCAGATTTTTCTTGCCAACGGCCACGACGAAGCGTTGAGTGGTGCCATAAAACTGACCCGATACATCCAGAACCTGCGCCGTCGAGATGCCAAGGTACTCATTCGGGGACCGCAACACCGTATCGCACACTTCGCCTCCACGGTCCTTCCGAGCGGACGCCGCATATGCTTTGTGCCCGAGGTGATGGAGTGCTTCGACGGCGAGGAAAGCACCAGTGCACCGGATCCCGGGAGTTTCGGCGTTGTCGTTACTTTTGCCAGCCTCGGGCAGCTAGACAATCAACTTGGCGATAATCAGCTGACGATCTTATCCGTCGGCTTGAGGGATGTCTTCAATGCCGGTGGAGATCTCCCCCGCGGATGGTCGCCCATCGCTTGTCCCGACGTGATTGTATTCGATGCATCGTGGGTCCACCACGACGTGCCGTTCTCTGCATTTGCAGCCAAGTCCACGCTGCTTCGACATTGGCGAAAGAGAACCATGTCGATGTTTCACTCAACGACCTTTCAACCGAACACCATTGCCAGTCTTCACTTATTGAATTGCCTTCGTCGCGATGCGTGGGCGTTCATGACATCGATGAACCCGAAGCTGGAGCGGATTGAACACGATCGCAGCTATCGATGCAAGGTTTTCAGTTCACTCTACAGCCCTTCGCTCGCGCGACTCATTCGAACCACCGGCTTCGATCAATCGGAACCGACTGCGACGGGACACAAGATTCGAATCCGAGACAAGACGGTGTTTGACGCCGTCGGCGGCGTTGCCTGCAGCATCCGAGGACACAACCCGCCATCGTATTTGGACGAGATCAACGCCGTCGAGTCCGCGAATTTGCGTGGACGCCTGCAGTCAAAGCTTGAACGGCTTGTCGGGCTCGGCCATTTCATCCCAGCCGGGAGCGGCGCCGCGGCGGTCGAAACTGCTCTCAAGGTCGGGCTGGTGAGCCAGACCAGGGGTGACTATGTGTTGGCGCTGCGAGGCGGATTTGGGGGCAAGACCCTGTTCGCCTTGACTGGTACTGATAGCGACCGGTTAAAGACAAACTTGCAACCTCTCTACCCCAAAGTGATCTTCGTCGACCCGTATGCGGCCGACAGTCTGGATGCCTTGCGACACGCAATGGATCACTTTCGAGTCGGCATCGTCCAAATGGAATTGATCCAGGGAGTCGGTGGCGTCCGCACCATTCCCCGTGCAGTCGTCGATTATGTCCAACAGCGGCGAGAGCGAGACGGCTACTGGTTGTTTGTCGATGAAGTACAAACCGGCATGTATCGAACTGGAGAGATCACGCTTTCAAAAAGGATGGGTCTTCGCGCCGACTTTTTGACGCTCGGAAAGGGCACCTCCGACATGATGTTTCCCTCCGCGCTGGCACTGCATTCGGACGAGGTGGAAAATCGATTGCGTGAACTCGATACCGACCTGGACACGGTGCTCAGGCAACGCCATGAGCACGCGTGGGGCTACAAGACGATTCTGAACACGCTGCAGTATTGTGAGAAGCGAGAGATCCGAGAACAGGTGTTTGCCGCCGAACAGCTGTTCAGAGAGCGTTTGCACGGCAAGATCGATTGCCTGCCGAACGTGCGGGAGATTCGAGTGTTTGGCCTGTTGATCGGCATTGAATTGAAGGCAAAACAACCGCTAGCTCGCTTTGATTCATCTCTCGCCTCACTCTACCTGCTGGAGATGCTTCGTCACCCCCAATTCCCGCTGCTCGCAGGTTTCTGTCAAAACGAACGAAATGTGCTGAAGTTAACCCCGCCCTTGACGGTCGGCGCGGAGGAGATTCACCACATCTGCGACACCGTCATCGATTCTCTCAGCCGGCCCCTATCGAAGCTTGCGCTGTCAGGCGTCGGCGCGAAGTTGCGTTGCCACCTGCCCATTCAGGTCCTACGGGCTCGAGCACAACCGATCCTCAAAGTGTCAGCCGCGAACCCATCATCGCCACACGATTCTGCGGCGTGATTCCGGCTCAAGATCCGAAAGGAGAAGTCCATGGTCCACCCCCTGATGATCGATTTCCAGGAATTGTACCGCCGACACCTCTGTCGGCATTCTCAGTTTGGTCTCAACGTCTTGCACCTGGTCGCCGTTGTCGGGATCTACCTTTCGCTCTATCGCATCGTATTCTCGCTGCCGGGCTCGATGTGGATTCTTGGAGCCGGATTGGCACTCTACCTTGGAATCCTATTGGCAAAGCTGCCCTTTCGGTTGTGGCTGATTAACACGGTCATGGTGCTGTTGTTGCTGTCCCTTGCCGCAGCTGCTCCAGCATTTCCCATCTGGGGATACGCCCTGCTGATCGTAGTCCTGCACTGGTTCCAGAACTGGTCGCACCGAATCTACACAACGGCGTTCGACATGAGCGCCTACAAGGAAAAATATCCAAAGGGCCTGCCGTTGTTTTTGACCTTATCGTTGTTCGAGCTGCCGATCTTGTTGAACTATCTGGCGTTCGACCGAAGAAGCTGGGCATCGTGATGCTGATCTCAAAATCCAAGCGAGTTAGAAGGACGGGGCCAGATTTTGTTCCGCAGTCGGATCCGTTTCGGCCGGTACATATTCGCCCGGCGGTTGAACCCGATCCAGGACGAGCGAGGTTGCGAGCACGTTCTGCTTTAGTGTCCGAGGTCGTCGTCTTGCTGCACGGATTTGGCGCGCGTCCACTGATGATGCGAGGGATCGAAAGAAAGCTGCGGCAGAACCGATTCGACGTCATCAACTGGGGTTACGCGAGCACGCGTCAATCCATAGCCTTCCACAGCGGGAGGCTGCGGGATGCGCTGGTGGGTTGTCGGCTAGTCGTTGATTACGGGCGTGTTCACCTGGTGGGTTACAGCATGGGCGCGATCATCGCCCGACACGCGGTTGCATCCCACGCGGACTTTCCTCCGGGTCGAATCGTTTTGTTAGCGGCACCCAACCAGGGAACGCACGTTGCCCGCACAGCGGCCCGCGTGATCGGCAGGTTCTGTCCCACGCTCAACGACCTGTCCGACGCACGTTTCAGTACGGCGAACGTGATTCACACTCCCCGGGACCGGGAAATAGGAGTCATCGCCGCGAAGAACGATTGGGTGGTGCCACTATCACACACCCACCTGGCCGACCAACGAGACCACATCGTCGTGCCCGGCGATCACTTACGACTACCACTGCTGCGAGAAACCAGTCGCCAAGTCGTAAAATTTCTGCAGAACGGCTCGTTTTCTAGGGCAAGTTGAAACGGTTTTCCAACTGGGTCGGCCACTCCGGTGCGCAGGATTGTTCGGTACTGATCTTCGCACCGATTCACCAAGACACATCGCTCCAATCCGAACTCGCATTTCCTTCTATCCAACTCCGTGCCTCTGCGAGGCTGTGAGCAGGCTCCTTTCAGTAGCGGCGTGCTCCCTGGATCGTCCGGCATCCTGTTCAATGCGCTATACTCGACGGTAAGAGACTTCGGAAACGGTCAACTCTTCCGCGGATCTTGTCACCGACCGGGTGAGCGGACCGCGACGCTGGAAAGATCAATTCACTGTTGGAACCACTGAAGATGGATGCTGGACTCTTTGTTACGACCGGTGCTCAGCGACAGGCTCGGCTTTGGATCGTCGTTTTTCTTTCTCTTGTTGCCCTGATACCGACGGGCTGCAGTCGCAAGCATGAGGTCGACGTCATCTCACCGCAGGAAAGTGGGGTCGTCATATCGGAGATGGAGAGTACTCTGTCGGAAAACGACTGGGGCGGCTGGCGTGGGCCGAGTGGCGACGGGATCGCCGTGCCGCAAGAGATTGTCACGACGTGGGATGAGACCACCAACGTTCTTTGGCGCGCCGACGTACCGGGACGGGGACACAGTTCTCCCATCGTGGTTGGTGATTCGGTCTTTCTGGCAACCGCGATTCAGGCCGAGGAAACGCAGTGCGTGATCGCCTACAACCGTGTCGATGGGACGGAACGGTGGCGCACCGTTCTTCATCGAGGTGGTTTTCCGTCGTCTCGAGAAGTCCATCAGAAGGCCACCAACGCCAACGGCACGATCGCCAGTGATGGACAGCGACTATACATCGCGATGCTCAACTCCAAGGCGATCATCGCCTCCGCCCTTGATCTGGACGGTAATCTTTTGTGGCAACAGGAGGTCGGCAAATTCGCTTCCAAATTCGGCTACGCACCCTCACCCGTGATCTACAAATCACTCGTTATCTTTGCGGCCGACAATAGCGGGGGTGGGTACCTCGCGGCGGTCGACGGCGCCAGCGGCAAGGTTGCCTGGCGCGTCTCGCGCGGCCAAGTCGACAGCTACGCCAGCCCGGCGATCGCCAACGTGGGCGGTCGTGACCAGTTGCTGATCAGCGGATGCGATGCCGTGACGAGCTACGATCCCGCTACCGGCGAAGAGCTTTGGAGGACGCCCTGCATTGCCGACTCAACGTGCGGAACGATTGTGACCACGACGGATCGAATCCTTGCCAGCGGCGGTTTTCCGGAAATGGAAACGGTTTGCCTGTCTGCCGAAGGCGACAAGATCTGGTCCAATTCCGAACAGGTTTATGAACCGTCGATGATTGTTGTCGGGAACTATGTCGTGGGAGTCAATGATGATGGGATCGCGACGTGCTGGGAGATTGAATCAGGAGAGCGTCAATGGAAGAAACGTTTGGGCGGAAACTTCAGTGCCTCCCCGGTGTTGGTCGATGACATGGTGATCGTACCGAACCTTGAAGGATCGACATTCGTTTTTCATGCGAGCGAAGAATTTGACGAGATTGCCGAGAACCGCCTCGGCGACGATGCCTACGCGAGCCCGGCGGTTGCAGGAGGACAAATTTTTCTTCGCATCGGGGTCGGAAAAGGGACCGACAGGCGCGAGCAACTCGTTTGCATCGGCGAGGTAGCCTCCTGAAACCGAATGAACCGCCGCCGATCATCGACACCACTGAAAGTCCAACACGCCATCAATTGCTGTCCAGCCAGGTGTGCCACGAATGACACGAATCTGCACGAAATAAGCGGTCCGAGGC
>JARFQX010000493.1 GCA_029287555.1 Rubripirellula sp.
AGCAGCAGCGAGCGAATGTTCGACCAGTTCAACGTGTTGTGCAGCCGACTCGGCATCGATGGTGAGAAGTTGGCGGGCGCCTGGTAGCTTGCGGGCGGCCCGCCTCCCAATCACTCGGCGTCCCAATTGATCGCCGCCGGACGCATCGTCTCGAAACCATGCGGCCTGCCGGGGTAGGTTTTGGGTGCATCGTAGCACGCCGCTGCGGGAAACCACCTCTGCTCGACAGACAGGGCTCCGTCTGCGAGCATTGACCGTGGATGAAGAAAGTTTTCCCGGTCGCCATGCACGGATGGCTCTCGCTCATGATCCTGGTGATCAGTTCCAGTCTGCACCCCGACAGCCGCAGCCGAATTCTCGCTCAAGCCTGCAAGGAGCGTTTGTCGACCATTGGTGAAACGGCTGAAGTCTTTGATCTGGCCGAGAAGCCGTTGCCCCTTTGTGACGGCAGTACTGCCTACGGTGATCCTTTCGTCCAGGAGCTGACGGCGCTGATTCAGCAAGCCGATGCCGTGCTGCTCGCCTCCCCGGTCTACAACTACGACGTCAATGCGGTTGCCAAGAATGCCATCGAGTTGACCGGACGTGCCTGGACCGGCAAGGTGGTCGGCATCATGCTCGCCGCTGGCGGACAGGGCAGTTACATGTCGGGAATGGGAGTCGCCAATAGTTTGATGCTGGACTTTCGCTGCATCATCGTCCCCCGTTTCATTTACGCGACCGGCGAGTCGTTTGAAGGCAGTCGCCTCGCCGACGAAAACATTCAGCAACGTGTCGAGCAATTGGTCGCGGACACCCTAAGAATTGCTCAAGCGCTCAAAGAGTCCAGCGCCTAAGCGGAGGTGCTCGCCGATCCCAATGCGAGCCCTTCCCGGAAGCCTGCCTCGTTTTGCCGACTCCCATTCGACGAGTTAGTTCCCGTGGTCCGTTTAGGAAGAGGTCGGCCGATACAATTCTTCGGCGCGGATAAAGGCCTCGACCGCGCGGGGTGTCCGAAATCGAATGCTGCGACCTTGGGCAACTCTCTCGCGGAGCTCACTGCTTGAGATTTCGATCAGCGGCATGGGGATGATGCAACGTCGAAACAAATCAATCCGTTCCGGATCCACCAGTCCCTGGAGAACGGAAAAATCAGGTTCGGGTTCCCCTCCACGACGGACAACGGCGAGCGTCGTCATCTCCAGTAGCTTGGCCGCTCGGTGCCACTGCCGCATGGTCGCCAAAGAATCGCTACCGATGATCAACACCAACTCTGCCCCGGGTAACTCGCGCTGCAAATCGGATATCGTGTCGACGGTGTAGCTGACGTCGCCGCGTCTCAATTCGCGGTCGTCAACGATGGTGTCCTCCAAACCGGCGAGGGCGAGTTGCAACATCGTCATTCGCTGGGATCCCGATGCGGTCGGGCCGCCAGATTTCAACGGCGATTGGGCCGCCGGGATCCAACGAAGCTCGGTCAACGCAAGCGTCTCTCTCGCCGCTTCGGCAATCCAAAGGTGTCCCAAATGGACCGGATCGAACGACCCTCCAAACACGCCAATTCGCATGATCTCTCCCGGCTCTCGGCCGCTGGCTTGCTCGAGCGGCAATGAGGTTTCCATCTCCAAAACGCGGTCAGCCCCGTCGGCAGTGACCAGAGGTGTCTGGTCAGCCTGCGAGACTTTCTGCCGAAAAGACTGGATTGGAAACCAGTATGGTCCGCTCGGCTGCCAATCCAAAAGAGTCTTCGCCAGTTCGATCGGTTGCACACCAGCACCATCCCAACGACCAGGACATTCACTATGTTGACAGATGACGTCAACTTGACCGATCCCCCGCCCTGTCCCCTTTTGGGAACCGAGACCGCCGTGACCATCAAGCGAGATTCTTCGCTCAACTCCGAGGACGAGCAGCTTTCCGAGGGCAAGACGGAGGGCGGCGACCGGGGCGCGTGCGGCTCGGGTTTGGGTTCCGGTTCGGGTCTGGGTTCGGGTTCGGGTTCGGGTTCGGGTTCGGGTTTGGGTTCGGGTTTGGCTTCCGGTTCGGGTTTGGGGGCGGCGGACGGCCTGGTCGACGCCAAGAGCCAACAAACCCAACTGTTCGAGCTCGAACCGCCGCCCTGGGAATTGGACGCCGAGGAGGACGTCGCAATCGCAACGGTGGTGTTTAGTGAAGCGCCGCACGGTCCCTACGATTATCGAGTCCCTGATTCTTTGCGAAGCGAGTTGAAACCTGGAATGCGTGTCCGTGTTCCGCTGGGGAAGCGTCGCAAGTCGATGATTGGCTGGTGCACCCAGATCGACGCCCACGCCAAGCCGAAGCGAACCCTTCGTGACGTTGAAGAAATGCTCGATGCGGAACCACTCTGTGACGCCCCGCTGATTCGGCTGGTGCTGTGGATGAGCCACTACTACCAATCGCCAGCCGGGCAGGTCTTTGACACGCTGATTCCCTCGAGCGTCCGCAGCCACGCCGGAACACGGGAGCGCACCTATTACTCGCCGAGCAAATCGGCGGTTGACGAAGCACGCATCGAAGCGTTGCCGAAGAAACAGAAAACCGTGCTACGCTTGTTGATCGCAGCGGGCCGCCCCATGACGTCCTCGCAGTTAATGGTCGAGGCCGAATGCACCCAGGATCCGATCAAGCGACTGCGGGGGAAAGGGTTGATCACGGCCGAGGTTCGTCGGGAAATGTCCTCCGGATCGCCGATGCGTTGGCAACTTGGCGATGGCGAGAGCGAAAAGCAACTTGAGCTCACCGTCGACCAAACTCACGCACTCGAGCGCGTCGTCGACGCCATCGACTCCGGCAAGCCGAAGACGCTTGTCCTGCACGGCGTCACCGGCAGCGGCAAAACCGAAGTCTACATTCGTGCGATTGAACATGTCGTTCGCTTTGGACGAGGCGCAATTGTGCTGGTTCCGGAGATCAGCCTCACGCCCCAGACGCGAGGGAGATTTGAGCGGAGGTTTCGCTCGGTCGCCGTGCTGCACAGCCAAATGACGCCGGCCGAGAGGCATTTTCAGTGGCAACGGATTCGCAGCGGCGAAGTCCAGGTCGTTGTCGGTCCACGTAGCGCGGTCTTCGCACCCTTTCCCAGACTGGGATTGATCATTCTCGATGAGGAGCACGATGCTTCGTTCAAGCAGGACACCCAACCACGCTACCATGCTCGCAAGGTCGCTTATGCACGAGCCTCCTCGCTCGGTGTCCCGTTGGTCCTGGGGTCCGCCACGCCGTCGCTTGAATCGTGGCACGCCACCACAACAGGCCATGCAGAGTTGATTTCACTTCCGAAGCGGGTGAACGATTTTCCGATGCCGGACGTGCAATTGGTCGACCTGAGAATGCGGGGAGAACGCACCTCGGGAGCCCTCAGCCGTCCGCTGATCCATGCGACCCAAGAGGTCCTGAGCCAACGGGGCCAAGTGATGCTGCTGCTCAACCGGCGCGGATTTGCCACCACCATCCAGTGCCCTGCCTGTGGTCACGTTGTTGCTTGTCCCGATTGTGACATGCCCCTGACGCACCATCGCGACGGCGGCAAAGCAATCTGCCACTATTGCGACTACACCATCGCGACTCCACCATGGTGCCCCGCCTGCCGATTCGATGGAATCCGCTACGGTGGCCTCGGGACTCAACGTCTGGAGGTTGAGGTGAAGGCGCGATTTCCCGATGCCTGTGTGGCAAGAATGGATAGTGACACCATGCGTCGACCGGGAAGTCACCAGCGCGTGCTGTCTGCCTTTCGCGCCGGAGAGGTCGACATCCTGCTGGGAACACAGATGATCGCCAAGGGCCTCGACTTTCCCAACGTGTTGTTGGTGGGCGTGATCAATGCCGATAGCGCGCTGCACTTCCCGGACTTTCGGGCTGCCGAACGTACTTTCCAACTGGTCACTCAAGTCGCCGGACGAACCGGGCGCGGCAATCGTGGCGGACGAGTCATCGTGCAGACGTTCTCTCCCGAGCATCCAGCGATCCAGGCGGCATCTCGGCACGACTACGAGAAGTTCGCTCAGGATGAAATGAACAATCGCCGAAAATTCAATTACCCTCCCCTTGGCAGTGTCGGGCGAATCATCATCCGCGGATCAAACGAAAACGAAACCGAAGCGGTCGCCGAAACGCTGTTGAGCCGTCTGGAGGCGGCGCGAAGTGTACTCGGATGCGAAGTTCGGATTCTTGGTCCCGCGCCACCTCCAATCTCGAGACTGCGCGGAAAATATCGCTTTCACATCCTGCTGCAATCGGTCGAACAAAGTCACCTCGGAGAGACAATTCGCCGCGCGACCGAGAACTTCAAAGTGGCCGAAAAGTCGGATATCCAGTATGTCGTCGACATTGATCCGATGGACATGCTTTGAGTCTCGGGGCGATCTGCTGGGGATGACCCGTCCGCCACGTCTATTCCCTTGCGGCGAAGCGCAAGCCCGAACCGGACCCACCTTGCTGCCGGGATCTTGCTGCCGGGATAGAGCCTCCGCCTGAGGACAGGCCGAACGACGGACTGGTCCGAACTTCGCTGTCGCTCAGTCTGTCCCAGATTGATGGTGGCAGCAGCTTTACTGCCGGGAAAGAACATCCACCTGCGCTCAGGCGGAGCGAGGGCAGCCGAGTTGACGACCGTGAACGTCGCGTTTGGCGCGCGGATTGCCTGTTAAACCCTTACCGGTAGAGAGTCTCTGCCAGGCTGACACTTTAAATATGCACCAATCATGATCATCAGTCCCTCTCTATCGGGTAACCTTCTCGTTGCTTCCTCGCTCATTACCGACCCCATTTACGCGGGTGGTGTTTGTTTGATCATTTACCAGGACGATGATCAGACGATCGGCGTGATGCTGAATCGGCCCTTGCAACCGACCCCCAAGGCGCTCCTGAAGGTCTTCGGCGTCGAGCCCGGAACTTCGAATCGTTTAAGCCCTCAGGACACGGCGGACTCCGATTCGATGGGAAGCGAAGCGACGAACGGAGCGGTCCCCGCAAACCACTCGGAAGGTGGCCTGAGCCTTCCACCCGGGGATGCCAAGACAATGTCGGCCTCGTCTCCGTGGCGAATGATTCACTTTGGGGGTCCCCAGTCGGGACCGGTGGTTGCCATTCACCAGGAGAGCGAATTGGCGGAGGCGGAAACGGGCACCGGCATCTACGTGGCAGCCCAAAAGCATCACCTGGAGAATCTAGTCCGCCGTGACCAGGTCCGTTATCGGCTGATCGTGGGTCATCTCGGATGGAAGTCCGAGAACCTGGCTGCAGAGATTGACTCGGGGGTGTGGCATGTCGTTCCTGCCAGTGCGGAAGCGGTTTTTTCTCCCGCGGGCGAAATGTGGCCTGGGCTGATTGGGCGGGCTACCTCCAACTCCCTGGCAAAGTGGATCGGGGTTCCTGATAACGATCGGGCCGGCGAGCTAAACTAACGCTTTCGACCGAGCCGGTCTCCAAGTCAGACGAAAGCCTGAGTTGTCAGGTTCTCAAATCCCGAGTCGGAAACTCGGGCAACTCTGCTCAGCCGCCTCACTCGCAAGGAAAGTTCGAACCGTGGACCCATCCAACGAAGACCCGATCGTCAAGAAACGGTTCCGCATCCAAAAGCGACGGCTGGGCAAAATCAAGTTCCTCTCGCAAGACGGGAACTACGGCTTCATCGTGGCGGAAGACTTCCGCGAAGACGTGTTCTTCCACACATCGAATTGGAATGGCCAAGTCACCGCCGATGGAAAGACTCGGAATGTCCTCTTGGCAATCGATCTGTGGGTCGAGTTCGAACTGGATGACGAGCAGTTCGAGACGGAGCAACGTCTCCGGGCAAAGGT
>JARFQX010000502.1 GCA_029287555.1 Rubripirellula sp.
ATCTGCCGCACCTCGCTCGGTTACGAAACCCAGCTGGGTGAACGGGGCTCGGGACTTTCCGGTGGTGAGAAGCAGCGGGTTTCGATCGCCCGCACGCTGCTCTATGACCCGCAGATCCTGGTCCTCGACGAGGCGACCAGCAACATCGACGCCGAGGCGGAGCGGAACCTTCAAAAGGCACTCGAGGTGCTTGTCCGGGGCCGAACGACGATTGCCATCGCTCACCGGCTTTCCACCCTTCGCAACGCGGACCGGATTCTTGTCTTCGATCGTGGTCGATTGGTCGAGCAAGGCTCGCACGCCGAGTTGCTCCAGCAGGATGGCGTTTACGCGAGGCTGGTCCGGATCCAGACCCAGGTCTCCAAGGATCCCAGCGTGGACCGCCTGTTGGGCAAGTCCGACGAGTCAGGCGAGGCGGCAGTGATCGCCGGATCGACGTCCACGTCGGAGGCTGTCTCCGAAGCGTCTCCTGCTGAGTTGACCAGCGTGCCAACCGAATCAGCATCCTGCGACGCCATTTCGGCGGGCACGGAGACTCAACACGGCTCCCTCGTCGACCAGATCCCGTGGCTCGACCCGCACGAGTACCGCTTCGTCTTGGACGACCTGGATCAGCCCCGATTGCAACGACGCGATCAGTCCGATCCCGGCCAGGCGGTTCATGTCGTCTGCACCTTCCCAGCCTCGCAGCCGGAGCAGTACCTCAGCGTGCGGTACTGGGACGTACATGGTGATGACGTGGAGATTGGCTTGATTCGTGATCTGGGCGATTGGCCCGAATCCTCGCAGCAGATGGTTCGCGAAGCGATCCAGCGTCATTATCTGCTACGACCACTGCATCGAATCCACCGCATCACGTTGGTGGCGGGCTACCTCGAATTCGATGTCGAGACCGACGCCGGGAGATCACAGTTCGTGATGCGTTGGACGCAAAGCCAAGGCGTGGAATTTGGCGACAACGGCAAGCTGATGATCGATACCGAAGACAACCGCTATGTCGTCCACGACGTCGACGAGCTGCCCAAGAAGGATCGCGAACGCTTCCTTCACTACGTTTATTGGTAAGGGCAACCGTAGGTTTGCCTGTCCCCAGGCGGACATCTTTCGCGCAGCTTCGCTGCGGGCGAAGGAAGTGAGGGTGGCCGGGAATTCGAAGTTGGCCGAACCAAGCGAATCGCAGATCCGGCAGCGAACAAACGATTCACCGAGGACAAGAAGAACTTTTTGCCGGATCGGCGTCGCTCCGCATCCTTGATGCCGGCCTACACGTTGAAATGCCAGCGTCTTCCGCTTCGGAATTCCGGGACGCGCTCAAGCGAATGTCAGTCCGTGTCAGACGGACCTACAGTTGCCGCCAGGGAATCGGCATCGTGGGCGGATGTCGATGGTGGCTCTTTCGCTCGTCCTTGGGGCGCTCCTTAAACCAAGTGACGAGTCGGACCAGTTGTTTGACCGCTTCGTCGTAAGCCGCCTTGCCCTTTTCCACGGTCGCCAGCTCCGCTTCGCCAAGCACACCGCTCTCCGAATAACTACTCGTCCAGGAAACAACCGTCGCGGGTCCCTGGGCGAAAAGATCGACGTAGTTGAACGGATTATTTTCTTCGTTGAATGAGATCGTCCCGTTGCGAATTTTGTCTTTGCGCACGTTGTCTTCGTCGAGGTAGAGATACAGCGAAGTTTCCAACTCACACGCGTGCGCGCAGCCGCCCGGGAACTTGCTCTGCCGCCAATTCGGCAGGAAGTCCTTGTCAACGGTCAGCAGGTCCCACCAGGCCGACAGGATGCACTCCGCATCCGTTTCCAGATTGGTGCGGCGTGCCACGAGGTTCAAGTTGGGCATGTTTGATCCGTGACCGTTGAGCAGGATGATCTTCTTGAAGCCGTGATACGCAAGCGACCGCGTGACATCGAGGACGTGATCCATGAAGTGTTGATAGTCGCTGTTGATCGTTCCCGGAAAATCCATCACGTGCCCCGTGTAACCGTAGGCGATGATGGGCAGCACCAACAGCTTGTCCGCGGCCTGCTGACCGGCCCCGCGGGCAATCCCCGTTGGACAAACAAGATCGACGTCGAGCGGCAGGTGTGGGCCATGCTGTTCAACCGCACCGCACGGCAAAATGCAGACTTTTCCCAGCTCGATCGCATCATTGATCTCGGGCCAGGTGAGTTTCTCGTATCGATATTCCGTCGCGGCGCGTGAGCTCATGGATTCATCACCAAAAGAATCGAAACAGGATGAAAGCCGTGGCCCCAATCAAGACAACGGCGAAAGTTTCCGGGCATAACCATCGTCCCGGCGGATGTTCAAAGGGATGTTCAGGAATCTTCGACAGCGCCCGACTGCTCTCGTCCAACCAGTTGGCTGTTTGGTCGTGAGATGTCGCGTCGTCAATCCTTTGAGACATCAGATCGGCGGGGCATCGACCGAACCAAATGGTTGCCAACAGCGCGCCAGTGCTGCTGAACAGGATAGCCCACAGCAGCGCGACCCAGCGTCCGGTAAACCATGGTGCCAAGGCGGACAGATCTACCACCTCTCGATCGATCAACGCAACCACCCCGTACGCCGCGCCGAGAGCAATTCCGGCGATCCCCGCCTTTCGGCTGGCGCGAGTAAAAAGTCCGATCGCGTAAACGGCGAACAACGGTGTGACGAAGACGGGAATCAAGGTCAAAAACGCCTGCAACATCGTTTGCTTGGAACCAATGAAGGGCAGGTAGGCGAATCCCAAGGCCATGATCACGAACGTCGCCCAGCGGCTGACCATCACGTAATGCGCATCTTCACGGCGTTTGGCAATCAAACGGGCGTAAATGTCACGGGTAAACAACGCCGAAAGTGATGAACCCATCGAATCAAACGTGCTGATCGATGCGGCCACGATGCTGGCGACCACCATGCCTTTGAGGCCCGGACCGAGATAGAGGCCAGCCATGTGAGGATAAAGCTGGTCGGGCGACTTGAACTCGGGAAACAGGGCGCGACCGAAGAGCCCGATCGAGGCGCAACCAACCATGATCGGCATGCTGATCGTCGCCCCAAAGATCGCGGCCATCTTCATGTCCCATATCGATCGCGCACCCGAGAGCCGCATCGTCTGGCTGTGATTGACCGACCAGTAACCAAGGGCAATGATCAGCCATCCAATCGCAACGATGATCGGTGACGTCTCTCCCCGGTCTCCCCGGTAGCTTCCCATCTGGGCCAAGTCGTCGGCCGATGCGCCCGACGCCAGTTCGATTTCGTCGAGCGTGCGCAGCATGCCGCTCCATCCACCCGCCTCGTTCCAAACCGTGGCAAAGATGATCGCCACCCCAAAGAACATGATGATGCCCTGCAACGCGTCGGTCATGACCACCGACTTCAAGCCGCCGAGTGATGTGTAAACAGCCGCAAAGATGACGATGGCGACAATCAAGATCCACGCCGACCAGGTCGCCAATCCCAGGAAGCCGGTCATCAACAGATAGAGAGACCAGATCATCAGCCCGAGCATGCTGCTGCGGTATTGAATCTGGATCACCGCACTGAGCACTCTTGAGACGGGCCCGTAGCGTGCCTCCAGGTATTCGGCGTTGGTGAAGTGACCGGCACGGGCCATTGCCGGCACCAGAAAGAAAGCAGCGAACGACGCCCCGACCAGCGCGCCGAGAGAATGCACCATGATGATGTGCATCCCCTCTTTGTAGGTTGTGCCGGTCAATGAGACGAGATCTGCATTGTCCACGTTGGTTGCGAACATCGACAAACCGATTGCCCACCAGGCGAGGGAGCGATGCCCCAAAAACCAGTCTTCGCTTGTCTTCGCACCCCGGGCAAGCAAGAACCCGTAGACAATGACCGAGCCATTGAGAGCGAATACGATCAACCAATCGAACCAGCTCACGTCACAGCACCGAGGGGGTCAGTTGCATGCCGCCGGTGAATCGGGCGATGCCATCGGGATTCCATTGCATGCCGAGCCCAGGACCATCGGGAATCGCAACCGTTCCATCCTCAGCGAGCCGAATCGGTGCGATCAGCAGTTCGTCGATGTAGGCCGCCGGTGTCAGGTATTCGACCCAGCGGGCGTTGCGCGCCGCAGCCACCAGTTGCAAGTCGGCCGCAAGTCCCACCGCCGTGTTCCAACCATGCGGGACGAACAAGATGGAATGGTCATCGGCGCACTCGGCAATTCGATGCTCCTCGCTGATTCCACCAACCTTGGTCACGTCCGGCTGAACATAATCCACCGCGCGTTGCTCGAGCCAGGGAAGGAAGGATTGTCGCCGCGTGAACACCTCACACGCGGCGATCGGAACTGGCGAATGCTCGGTC
>JARFQX010000503.1 GCA_029287555.1 Rubripirellula sp.
CGTCCCGGGCAGGAAGTGATTCAGCGGCTTCTTTTCGATTGGGTCAATGCAGAATCCGGTGCTCCGGCCGTAGGTGTCGAGCACCATCTGACCGTCGCGGTTGATGCGAACGAAACAAAAACCGCGGTCTCCCGGGTTCAAACGGCAAGCTCGCGGACAAAGGTGGCATTCGATCCGGCCGTCCGATTCGGTTGACCACCAACGCGCGGCAGCTTCCCCGGGGTGACGACCGGCGATCGGAAGAGATGTGTTCATGTCCTCAATTCTAACACTCCGTAACAAACGGGCTGGCGGTGAGTCTTCGAGTCGATCGTTGGGGAGCATCGGTCACAGGGCAAGCCTTGGCGGCGCACGACCCGCGAGGACCGGTCGACCGGGCGCGGCCGCTGCTTGGCGTCCCCCGCTACTTGGCGTTCCAGCCGTCGGCGATAGACTTGACCGTGAACCTCAAACCCGTTCCCCCCCTTGATCGGCTGTCATGACCGCAGAGCTCGCCAAAACTCCGCTCGACACTTGGCATCGGCAAGCGGGCGCGAAACTCGTCCCGTTCGCTGGGTACGAGATGCCGATCCAGTATTCGTCGATTGTCAGCGAGCATCAGGCGTGTCGCCGCAGCGCCGCCCTGTTTGACGTTTCCCACATGGGCCGCCTCCGCTTCGATGGCGATGGAAGTGAATTGCTGCTTGACCATCTGTTGACGCGTCGCGTGTCCGACTTGCCCATCGGTGGCGTCCGATACGCTTTGGTATGTAATGCCGAGGGAGGGACGCTCGACGATGTGTTGGTCTCCCACCTGCAAACACCCTCGCAGCAGCGGTATCATTTGATGGTCGTCAATGCGGCCAATCGAGAGAAAATCCTCAAGTGGATCACGCCCCACCTGAGCGATTTTCCTCAAGTGACCGTTTCCGATCGAACCGAGTTGACGGCGATGATTGCGGTGCAAGGGCCTCGAGCGATGGAGGTCTGCAAACGGCTATTCCGCTTCGACCCGACCCGGTTGAAGTACTACCGGGCCACGATCACCGATCAGTTTTCCAAACCGGTCATCATCAGTCGCACCGGATACACGGGAGAAGACGGGTTCGAGTTGATCGTCCGAGCCGAAGAGGCAACTCGGATCTGGGAAAACGTGCTGCTCGCCGGCAGGGACGAGGGATTTCTTGCCGCCGGGCTTGGGGCACGCGATACGCTCCGCCTCGAGGCCGGAATGCCGCTCTATGGACACGAATTGGACGAATCGACCGATCCGATCTCGGCTGGATTGACCTTTGCCTGCGATCTGCAAGGCCGGTCTTTCATTGGCGATGAGGCGCTCCGAGAGATCGCCGTGCAGGGACCGCCTCGGAAACGAATCGGATTGCTGCCCGATGGTAAACGGCCGGCGCGAGAGGGATGTCTCGTGCTGGACGAGGCCGGCACCCCGATCGGGGTGGTTTCCAGCGGAGGCCCCTCACCCACGCTCGGCCGACCGATTGCGATGGCGTACTTAAAGTCCGATCATGCTGGAGAGACCAACTACCGCATTGATATTCGCGGCAAAGTCGTCGCCGCGTCGGCAACTCCACTGCCCTTCTACAAACGACCCAAACGTTGATCGGGGAGACCCCAAGTCATGTCGCGTGATGAATCCAGTTTGCTCTTTGCTCCCACCCACGAGTGGACCGACATCGCCGAGGAAAACGGCGCGAAGGTTGCCACGATCGGTATTTCCGCCTTTGCGCTCGAACAGCTCAACGATCTTGTCTACATGGACCTGCCCGAGGTCGGACGCGTGGTCGATGCCGGTGAGGAGATGGGTGAAGTCGAATCGGTCAAGGCGGTCAGCCCACTCTACAGTCCGGTCGCCGGCGAGATCGTCGAAGTTCATACCGAGTTGCCCGATCAGCTCGAGAAGTTGAATGAAGACCCGTACGAGTTCGGCTGGATCGTCAAAGTCAAATTGCGAGACGATAGTGGCGTTGACCAGTTGTTGGATTTTGACGCCTACCAGAAGCAGTGTGCCGAGTCGGCCTAGTGCTTATCCTGTACTGGAGGGTTTCCGGGAATTCGAAGTAGGCCGAATCAAGCGAAGCGCCGATCCGGCACCGAACAACGATTCGACGTCGAGCAAGAAGCATTGCCGGATCGGCGTCGCTGCGCTCCTTGATGCCGGCCTACACATTGAAATGTCAGAGTCTCCCGATACGGAATTTCCGGACACCCTCCTGTAGTCTGTAGTGTGTCGTTGAGGGTGTTCGGCCTACTTCAAATTCTCGGATTCCATTGACGCATGTCACCTACCCTCGGCAGGCTGATCCCCCTGCACGCTCGCCGCGGCGCCGAGAACATGGCTGCTGATCAGGCTCTGCTGGAGTCGGTCGATGCCACCGGGCAACCGGTCCTCCGCTTCTACACCTGGCGTCGGGCAACGCTTTCGTTGGGCTATTTCCAACGGCTCTCCGAACGCGGTGAGCATGCCGAAAGTCAGTCGCTCGATTGCGTTCGCCGGGCGACCGGCGGGGGCGCCATCGTTCACCATCACGAGTTGACCTACAGCATCTCCATCCCCAGCGACGCCTCATCGACTGGCCCGCGACTGGATCTCTATCGGGCCACCCATCGGGCGCTCGCGGAGGCCTTGCTCGAGTTCGGAGTGCGAGTTGCGGCGTTCCGCGAGCTCGCCGATACGACGACTCCACCACGCTCGAGTCCGTTTCTCTGTTTTCAACGACGGACGGACGAAGACCTGATCGTCGGTGGCTACAAGGTCGTTGGAAGCGCCCAGCGGAAGTCCCGGACCGCCGTGCTTCAGCATGGCAGCGTGTTGCTTCGATCGAGCCCGTATGCTCCTCAGTTGCCCGGCATCGCGGAGCTGACTTCCCGATCTATCCCGCTTCAAGAACTCGCGGCGACTTTCACCCAACGGGTGGGTAGGGCGCTCACCATCAGCTGGGAACCCGGTGGTTGGACCGAGCAAGAAATGCAACGCACCGCCGCAGTCGTCGAAGACAAGTTCGGCAGCGATCGGTGGCTCAGGAGACGATGAACCGCTTCAAGCGGCAGAGGTTTGAAGCAGCAGTGACTTCGATGGGCTGCCGGGCGAAGCCCCATGAATTGCCTCCGGAAGTTGCGATTCTTGCCGAGAATCGATGGCATTGGAAACAACGCTTGATGGGAATAGCTCCCCCGGGTGGTGCGGAATCGAATCCGCGTCTTCGCGATTGAATATGGTACATTAAATATGTCAGACTGGCGTTTTCAGACCCGCAGTTGTGCTTAGACTAGTGCGACGCTCGGGCAAAGTGTCGAAAGTGATTGACGAGTGAAGTCGGCCGGATGGCAAGGCACCGCGGAGAAATAAACGCTACGGCTTATCTGGGTTGAAACCCTATCGTGTCGATTGGTGCTTGCTGTCTCGTTCACTCTCAAATGCTGATGGTCCGCCGCTGTCTCTTATACACATCTGACGCTGCCGACGATCG
>JARFQX010000552.1 GCA_029287555.1 Rubripirellula sp.
TTTGATTCTGTACCATGGCAATCACCCAAAAGGGGATCAACATCAGCGCCCAGATGGAAAGGAATCCCAGCATGAACAGACCCGTGCATCCGGCGCGCTGCCGTCGAATCATCGCCGGCACGTCGCGGGGCGGCGGCTGCTGAACGAAACGTTCGACATCGTGCCAATCCACCTGCTGCGCCTCGATGCGGCGATGCAGTGCTCCGAAGGGCGAATCTTCAACTCCTTTCCGATGAGACGCTGAGGTTGCTTGATGCGATAGCGGAATCGCGGGCTCCGCGGCCGCGGATCGTCTCGACGGCGACGCGTCCTGTTCCGCCCGTATGCCTGGCAGCCCGCCGGGCGCCTCCGGATCTCCAGCGGACTCAATCAACTTGTCACCCGCGCGACGAAGCAGAGTCAGAATCTGTTGTGACTCCGCGATGAACTGGTCGAGATCTTCGATCGCGATCAACTTGTCCCGAGTCATCATCACTTGATCGCGGTTGGCTCGAACCTCCCAACCGTGATGCGCGGCGAAGTAGTTCAGCAGTGACGGGTCGAACAACCGGGTCGCTACTTCGGGCTGATCACTGCTGAGATGATAAGCCCGCGAGAATTCTGGGTGACCCCCAAAGTCCAGGTCCTTAACGCCCGCCAGGTCACCAATGAACGTGACCAGGGTTCCCTCGCGCTGCAGAGTCAAGTGCGGAAAGTAGAGGCCGTCGCCTTGGAAATGGGCGACCGTGCGAACCCGCGTCCTGGCATTGTCTCCCGAGGAGCGCGTGGATAGATCGCCCACGGTCATCTGAACGTCGTCGTTGACCCTCTTCAGTATCGCGTTCTCGAGCCAAGACGTCCCGTAAGCAATCAGCCATTGGATTTCGTCGACCACACCGGAAGGACCCTTGACGCTGTAGCGCATCGACGACCGGGCGGCATAGTTTTGCATGTCGCGGCGACGAGCCAATCGCCTGCTTTCCTTGACAAACACGAAGCAGGCAAACGCGAACCCGCAAATCACGGCGACGCCCAAAGCATTTGCTGGAAACCAGCCACGCTTCGCCATCATCGGCCCGATCCAACCCAGCAGGAAGTATCCGAGCATCGTGCCGAACAAAAAAGCAAAAACAACCGAAGCAATCGCGCGAGCCATGACAATTTCCCACCATAAAAATATCCGAGCCCGAAACCGCGGCGAGACCAGCATGAGCGTTAAGCCAATGATGACATGCCGCTCCAATCAATAGATTCGACGCTAGTGGAGCTCCAAGCTTTGTACTTCGTCTTATACCATTTTCCCCGGCTGCCTCGCTCAATGCAGCCCTTTACGGTTGAGTTTGGCAACCGCGGTTGCGTGGAACTCGCAGTCTTCTCATGCGTGCCATCCGCCTTTGGTTAATGATGGTTGGGACTTTCGCTTTCCAGCTACTTCGCTAATCGAAATGACTCGGAAAGCAGCCGATGAACACGCTTCGCTTCTTCAAGGCCGACACCTTCCTCGTCGGGTACATCCTGCAAGACAAGGAGACGCGACTTACCGGTCGGCGCGGGAACATTTAACACATCCTGCGCCATGCGGTTGCCCGCAATGTTCGCGACGACGCGTTTTCCTTCGAGCCTCAGCCCGCCAAGTCGCCTGCTGACAGATTCGATCGTCGAGTTTGCTTGACCAAATTGCTCTCTCAAACTGGCGGCGAACACATCTGCCGTGAGCTCGTTTGCGAACGTGAAGTACATGATTGTGCACTCGTTTCCCGACATCGTCCAAGAGCGATAAGCGTCGCCGTCGGTCTCAGCATCCCAGACGAAGTTGGCAGGATACTCGAAGTTGATACCGCCATAGGAAAACTGGCGAGTGGGTGAGGCAACAACTTGTATCGTGGGATCTGAAAAGGCTCCAGTCAGTTTCAGTTTTTCGCCCACAACAAACTCGGCTTGTCGTCCATCGATCTGCAAGACCATCTTTTGTGGCGGTTCGCCTGTTTGGTCAGCAATGCAGGGCGTGCAAAATAGGGTGTAGCCCGTGATTGCAAAGCCCAAGATGCAAGATCTCATGTTTGGTTTTCTCTTAAGCTGGGGTGAGGCTTATTTCGTTGTTAGGAGCTCCCTTGTAATCGACCGTTGCGATCGATCAGGGCTAATGGATCGCAACGAACGAAACAGGGAACAGATGCTTACAGCGTGCAGCGGAAGGTAGTGTTACATCCAAACCCCGAAATCGGCCCAACATTTGATCCGTCCTGGCGGATGATGGAGCCTTAGTTCTCCATTCAAAGTGCCATTTAAGAGGTGTGCAAGAAACAAGGGAAATCGCGGATGCCCGCGGTTGAAGAGTCGGTAAGGCGAGGATCGTGTCTTACATGAACGCTTGATCCACGGAGATCTGACTAGCCCACGAAATTGGAAAGGTCAGCCTCACCCATCTCAGGAATGTCGGGTTGACCAAGAGGGAGCGAACGCAGCGCAAGGGCGGGGACCGAGGCGACTTGGCGGATTGGCTTCGTGAAAGCGGGTGGTCCATCCCTGAAAGAGACTGGCCCGTCAAGCAGGTAAATTCCTGGTCTTCTACGGATAACTACATTCGTTGATCGGTCACAGCCTGGGCTGTGTGTGAGTCGTTGAAACAAAACTCATATTGAAACGATTGATTGCGGTGATCGATCGGGTTCGCTTGCAACGTTCTCTTGAATGTCCGATTGCACCCCAAAACATCTCTTCGTGGATCCCGCTCCTGCATTGAGGAGTCGCCCGACCTATCGTCGGCACTTTGTATTCTTCATTCGACCGTCCTGTGTGGCGTGGTTTGTCCCAATCAACCGATCGTCATGGTGCGTCAGCAAGCCAACGCCCAGATCGATGGACCACCTCAGACTAAACCAAGCCCACAGGGGCCTCTGGTAAAGCAGAGAGCCAATGCAATCGTTCACATTTCGCGTTGTTTCATTTTGTCATGTGCGTTCCTGTCATGCGTTCAGGTTTGCGCGGCAGTGCACTCTGTTTTGGGAGCAGCTTGTTGCTCACGTAATCGTGGTGGGGCCCCCGATCGTGTGCGGCTCGCTATACGTAAGCATGTGCACAAAAAATCGGTGTCAGCCGTTGGCACCTCGATTCCCAGGCCGCCAACACCGCTGCACTCTCGTTAGCGGGGAATTTGGGCCGGTCGATACTTCCCCTCAAACGCCGCGTCCGGACCGATCTGGCTAGCGGCTTTCGGTGTCAGCCACCTCTTCCGGATCAACGCCCCGGCGACACGACTGTATCGATGAGTCTGTGAAGCTAATCGATGAGGCTTGGGAGGCCATGATTTCCGCGTCGTCCCCTCGCTCGGACGGTAACAAGCCGCGTCGCTTAACGCTTACCAAACAGCACGACCGCGGTTGGTCGCGGCTGTTGTTGTTTCACCACACTCAGGAGAAATCCCATGTTTGAAAAGAAGAACCGGAAGCGTTTGGCGTTAAACAAGGAAACGCTACGCATCCTGAACGGCGCAGAAATGCAGTCGGTCGAAGGCGGCTTCAAGCTGCAAGTGCGCATCGGGGCGATCGCAGACGAATCGTTCGATCCGGTTTGTCCGTCGATCGGTTGCACGGTCAATTGCCCGTCCTGGCAGCTCGACTGTCAGAAATTGATGGACCCCAACAGGCTGAATATTCGCTTTTGAGAAAGCGAATAGATCTCGCGCCGGCGTGCCTCCTTGGCCCTGGCGCGTTTTCTTCTATTTCCTTGCAAGTTCCTGCCTTCTTGCAGGCGAGATTCTCCCGGCTGGCCATCTCAAACATACACCGAGCGCATCATGATCCCACAATCTGTCCAAGAGCCAGCGATCACTGACGGTGATCATCGCCGCAAGCCCATCTTAACTGACAACCAGGCCCAACAAGCCGGCGCGATACTCAGTCGCATCAAGCATGATCTAACCGATCAGTTGAGGTCACTCGGCCATGGAGACCCATCGCTGTCCAGCGGCTCATGCGGCGTGTCTCTCTTCCTCCACCAATATGCCGAAACGTTTCACGACGACGAGACAGCGATCAACGCTGATCGGCTGCTCGACGCCTCCCTGGATCGCATCTCTGAGCGTTTTAGCGGCCCCTCTCTTTACAGCGGTTTCCCGGGGGTCGCCTGGGCGATCAATCTGATGGACAAGACCGAGGATATTGAGTGTGAAACCATCGACGAAACACTTCTGGGCCTCGTACGAGAGGGGCGGTGGAGTGGGCATTTTGATGTGATCCAGGGAATCATCGGATTGGGTGTTTACGCTCTGGAACGTGCGCCCCATCCGTTGGCGATCGAAATAGTCAAGGAGATCACGAAGCACCTGATCAACACGGCCGAGCGTCGAGGCGACGGGATCACTTGGAAGACCAGCCCATCGTGGATGCCGCCGCAACATGTGCAGATGTTCCCCAAGGGCAACTACAACCTCGGCATGGCCCACGGCGTACCAGGCATCATCGCGTTCCTCGGCCGCGTGCAGCAAGTCGGTCTTGCTTCCACCGAAGTGATGGGCCTGCTTGACGACGCCGTTCACTGGCTGCTGCGACAGCAGCTTGAGGAACACACCGACGGTTGGTTTGGATGTATCCGCGGGGATGACCAGCCCGCTCGGCTCGCCTGGTGCTACGGAGATCCGGGCATTGCAGCTGGGCTCCTGGTCGCGGCTCGCGGCTGCGGACGGCCCATTTGGGAGGAAAAGGCAGTCGAATTGGCCCTGTGCGCCGCGAGTAGACCCGTCGAAACAAGCGGTATTTTCGACGCGGGCATTTGCCATGGAGCTGCTGGGTTGGGGCACCTGTTCGGCACCATGTATCGAAAGACGGGTCGAGAGGAACTGCGAGCGGCCGCTCAAACCTGGATGCAGGTCGCGATCAGTATGTGCCGAACGGACAGCGGTGTCGGAGGCTACCAGTCGTATTCTCCTTCTCCCGAACATCCCGATCGTTGGCGTTCGGACCCAGGACTGCTCAGTGGCGCCGCAGGTATCGGACTGGCGCTGCTTTCGGCAATCGATTCCGCCGTGGCTCCCTGGGATCGCATGCTCCTGGTTTCCGAATGAGTCTCTTTTTGCCCGAACAAGTATCCAACGACCCTAT
>JARFQX010000580.1 GCA_029287555.1 Rubripirellula sp.
GCTTGTTCGAGGTAGACATCTTGAATCGCGTTGAGCAACTCGACGCCTTCGGTCATGGGCCTTTGGAATGCTTTGCGTCCGCTGATCAAGCCCATGCCACCGGCTCGCTTGTTGATGACGGCGGTGCGAACGGCTTGGGCAAGGTCCCCGGCTCCACTGGATGCTCCACCGGAGTTGATCAATCCGGCGCGGCCCATGTAGCAGTTGGCTACCTGGTAGCGGCAAAGATCGATTGGGTGATCGGTGGTCAGTTGTTCGTACACCAGCGGCGATGTCTTTCCGAACTTCACCGCGTTATAGCCTCCATTGTTCTCGGGCAACTTCTGCTTGATGATGTCCGCTTGAAGTGTCACACCAAGATGGTTGGCCTGCCCCGTCAAGTCGGCCGCAACATGATAGTCTTTGTCGCCTTTGAAGCTTTCGTTACGAAGGTAGCACCACAGGATCGTTGCCATGCCGAGCGCGTGGGCTTCCTCGAACGCATTGGCTACTTCGACGATCTGGCGACCTGATTCCGACGAGCCAAAGTAGATCGTCGCCCCAACAGCCGCCGCTCCCATCTCGTAGGCCTGCTGCACCTGGCCGAACATGATCTGGTCGAAACTGTTCGGGTACGTAAGCAATTCGTTGTGATTGATCTTCACAACGAAGGGGATCTTGTGGGCGTAACGACGACCCACCATGCCGAGCACGCCAAAGGTGGACGCAACCGCGTTGCATCCGCCTTCAATCGCCAGCTTGACGATATTCTCGGGATCGAAGTACGCGGGATTTGGAGCAAAGGAAGCGCCGGCCGAGTGCTCGATGCCCTGGTCGACAGGCAAAATCGAAACGTAACCCGTGTTGGCAAGGCGTCCATTGCCGAAGAGACGCTGGAGATTGCCAAGGACGCGCGGGTTACGGTCGCTGGGCATGAATACCGAATCAACAAAGTCGGGCGATGGCAAATGCAGCGATTCCTTCGGAATCCCTTCGCACTGATGACCCAGCAGCGCGTCCGCATCGCCGCCAAGAAGCTCGCTAATCCTCTCCAACATTTGAATATTCCCCGTGAAGGCTGGTACGGTTG
The DNA here is from genome assembly GCA_029287555.1 of Rubripirellula sp. Classification (GTDB taxonomy): domain Bacteria; phylum Planctomycetota; class Planctomycetia; order Pirellulales; family Pirellulaceae; genus Rubripirellula. The sequence continues at coordinate 1,070 of JARFQX010000580.1, forward strand.
TGGTCGACAAACGAACATCTTATCGCATTTTTCGGGGAGGTGGCTGGTCGGCGCCGTGGGCCTCGACTCGGCAGCTCACACTCGGTAGTCCCGCCCTCTTGTCGGCGCCCTGATCCGCGATCGAAGTGGATGCCCGGTGAGAGCCTGATGGACATTCGTTCCTCGCAACACCGCTGGATCAATCCATGGGCGTGACAGTTCGCACATCCCGGCGGATCGCGAAACTCCGGGCCTGCGAATTGTCGCCCCCGTGCGAATTCCGCCTCACTAGAGGATCCCGAGGATTCTTGCGCAACTCCCCCTGGCATCCAGGCTCTAGTCTCGTGCAGCCGAGAATTGCGAACCCATTTCCTACGGGATTCGGACGCATTCTGGCTCCGGCGCCCCGCGCATGGTGATGGGCGAGGCCGGCTTTGAGATCCCGAGCCGCGATCCAAACCTGGCTGATCCCCAAGCGAACGGCACCGGTGGCCATTTGTGGTACGTGAAGTGCTTAACCAAATATTCATCAACCGAAGGTTTTCTCGCGATTCAAGTCGATCGCGTGGGAACGGCGGTTGGCGCGACCCTTTTGATCCCGCTCCTCGGAGTTGCGCCGCTTGGCATGACGACTCAGGAGTCCCCACCTTGCAGAGGAGATCGACCGTGAGTTTTTTCTCGAGAGTTTCTGACATCATCAACGCAAACATCAGCGACATGCTCGATCGAGCGGAAGACCCAGAGAAGATGGTCAAGATGCTGATCTTTGAAATGGAGGAACAGATCGCCACCGCGCGAGAAGGTGTCGCCAAGGCGATGGCAGGTGAAAAGAAGCTGGAGGCGAATCTGCTGAAGAACCGTCGTTTAGCTGAAGAGTGGCACGCCAAGGCCGAATCCGCGGTGGGCCGCGATGATGAAGCTTTGGCCCGTCAGTGCCTTGGCCGGAAGAAGGAGTATGAGCGGATTGCCGACAGCCTTCAGCCGCAATGGGAAACCGCCCGCAAGACCAGCGACTCGCTCAAGTCGGACCTGCGCCGCATGGAGGAACGGCTCGACGAGGCGATTCGGCGCCGCGACAGCCTGATCGCTCGCCAGATGGCCGCGGAGGCGCGTCAGGAAGTTCAAGGCGTTGCGCCAACGATGAACCGCGTGCAACGGAGCTTCGACAAGTTTGATCGGATGGAGCAAAAGATCGAGGGAATGGAAGCCGAAGCGGCTGCCTACGCAGAACTTTCGGAGCTGTCGACCGACTTGGATCGCGAGGTCGAGCAGAGCCAGCGTGACGCCGAGGTCGAGATTGAACTGGCGGCGCTGAAGCAGCAAGTGAAGTCGGAGTGAGGATCAGCGACGGTTCGTCTGTTTGCTTATCGGCAGCGTACCGTTTCGAAAATGCGGAGAGACGTTATTCGGGGCGGCTAGTCGCCTACGGGCACTTGGGAAGTGCATGATGAATGCTCAAGATCGACGCTGCGCGCAGTGTGGCCGAAGCAACTCTCCAACTCGCATCTGGTGCGAGGAATGTCGGGCCGGTCTATCGCTGCCGCCCAACGTCGACGTCTCATCGGATGTCGCGAGCAGGGACGGTGCAAGGAAGCATCTATACGAGCAAGTTCTCCGCGACTTGGATCAACTCTCCGATGCCGGCGAGGTGCCGGTCGCGACGTCGAGTTTGGTCGGGGAGTTTTACCGTAAGCGTCTCGCGGAGATTAATGGACGACAAGCCGAGCGAGCGAAGTGGCGATCGATTGGTCAACTTGCCGACTCGGCAAGGAACGCAGCACTCGGTGGTCGATACGATCGCGCCATCGAAGTGCTGCAGCGCGGCATCGAAACGCATCCTCACACTTCGCTGTTTGGGGAAATGCTCAGTGAGGTGCGGGCTCGATCGGAAGAAGAGCGGGCGAGAGAAGCATCAGGCGAAGCGGAACGACTCATCCAATCCGCGAATCAACTGACGCAACGTGGCTTACTCGAGGCCGCTAAGTCAAAACTGCAGCGGGCCGTCAGCCTCGATCCATCCAACGTCGACGCGATGACGGCGTTGAAGGAGTTGGAGGTTCGATTGTCCGGAGCGGAGTTTGCTGGATTGCCCGACTCGGGCAGGGACCAGGAGGACGCAAGTGATGAGATCCCAGTCGCAACATTGATTGAACCCGCTGACGTGAGCGCGCCGGCAGTGCCAGCCGAAGTGCCAGCCGAAGTGCCTGGCGAAATTGCCGCGGAAGCCGAGGTCTCGGAACCAATCTCGTTCGAGACGGCGCGCGACCAGGGAGATCTCACTTCATCCGCGGCTTCAGCCCAGCCCAGCGAAGCGGAAGCCCAGCCCAGCGAGTTAGTAGCCCGATACAGCCAAACAGCAGCCCAACTTAGCGGAGCAACATCGAAGCCCCGCGAAGTCGCAGCACCGACTGCGCAGCGCAGCTTCGCCGAAGAAGAGGAGATACCGAGCCCAACTCAACGACTCATCGATTCCGCCTCCGAGTGGTCTTCGGTGCTCAAGCCATTTTTGTTGGACAACGTTGGGTGGTTCGTCGGCGCTTTTCTGGTCATCGCCGGTTTCGTGGTGCTGATCGTCAGCTTCTGGGGAAGCATCGAACAGAATCAAATCCTGGTTCATTCGATCGTCTATTTTTCGCTGTTGGGAACGACCGGCATGTTCTTCGCCATGGCCTACTTCATGCGGATGAAGTACCCCCAGCTGGAGAGTTCTTCCAACGTGTTGATGGTGATCGTCACGCTATTGATTCCGCTTGTGTTTGCTGCCGCCGTGCTGACGACGCTGGTTCCGGCGACACCCGCTGAAATCGCCATTCCAATGAGCGCGGGGTAATCGATGAACGTCATGGCAATCATCATCGGGCTGCTGTTTGGACTGCTTTCGGCTGGTCTTTGCTACGGCGTCTCGATGCTGACGTCGGGTTTGTTTGCCCGTCCGTTCTATCGCCTCTACTCACGCGTGTTGATCGGCATCTGCTCCGTCATGCTGCTGGCCCCCGCGCTGCGGATGCTGGCTGTTTGGAACCCGATTGCGGCGACGATTGCGCTTGGTGCTGCGCAGTACGTGGTCGTTGGCGTGCTTGCTTACGGCGTGTACCGGTTCAATCGCGACTTCCTTCGACGCGTTTTTTTGAGACGTGCCTCCACGACCTACTTCATCTTCGGAACCCTTGCGTACGCGACGATCGTCACGCTCGTGTTCTTGCACCTGGCCGTCCGGGCCACGCCGGCGTGGGCGGGACAGGGATACGGTTTTCTGACCGCCGGTCATTACGGTCCGCTGCTGATCATGTTGGCAGCGATGATCTTTCATACCGATAGTCGCCTCAAAGCGGCGTCGAAAGCACCGCGGGCATTCAGTCGATTCACCTTCGTTGGTTACGCCGTCTCGCTGCTGGGACTAGCTGTTTCAACCGTCCCATTCATTGCAGATGCGTTCGAGCGACTCAGTGCGGTGGCGGTGGAAACGCCATGGATGCGGAGTCTGAGTTCCGCGGAGGGTCTTCTGATAGCGATCCTGCTGTATGGTTGGTTGGTTTGGCGATACGAGTCGATTCCGCCGTTGTTCCTGTTGCTCGCGTCGGTCATCGCCGAGTACCACGTTTTGGTCACGCAGTGGGCGCTGCAGGCCTTTGGCCCGGAGTGTTGGGGATTGGCATCCCTTCCGCTTTTCGCGGGAATCGCCTACCTCGATCACTACTTCAGCAGCTGGGACGAAAGAAAGCAGCGGGCGCGGGCTCGCCAAGGTGCGACACCCGAGTCGACGGATGTTGCGTTACGTTTCGCAACGCCGTTTTCGATCGTTCAGTGGGGTTTGGCCGCGGCGCTGCTGGGCGTCACCTTCTGGACACGGTTCTATTCGGGTGCGACTTCGCCGACGTGGTTGTTGGTCACGTTCTTGATATACGGCGTCTTCTTCGCATTCCTGTCGGTCGCGCGCGGTCGTCCCGGTTTGGTGTATCTCTCGGGGACACTGTTCGCTTGCGCTGGCATGTTTGGTTTCGCACCGGTGGCAGGACCGTTCTCCGCTCTCTCGGTGGCGGCATTGGCGTTGAGTGCAGGGCTGCTTGCGGTCTTTGGTCAGTGGCGTGGCCTGAAGCTCCAGTGGCGAACGCCGCTGGCCGATGTTTCGCTCGTTGCGGCGAGCCTGGTCATCCTGCTGGGATTGTCACGCCACATGCCCGGTGGCTCAGCTGCCTGGTTCGGCGCGGTGGGCTGGATCGATGCGGGTGCACTGGCAGTTGCATCGGCTGCATTGATTCTCGGCGCTTTGCAATACGGTTCTCGAATCCCGGTGTTTGGTGTCCTGGTTGCCGCCGTGACGATGCTTCCGATGTGGAGTGCTGGGTTCGGACTGTTAGCAACGATCGCGGCGACGTTGATCGATCAGCGAGTCAGGACGAGTCACCGATTTCTCGAGGAGGATCGGGTGCGTTTGGCGGGGCGGTTTCCACTGCCTCTTGCCGACCACTTGCCCAGTCTCGTGTCACGCCCGCTGTCGCTCGGGAGCATTCCGCTGGCGTTGCTGGGGCTGACCATTTCCACCTTTCAATTGTTGCAGGGGGATTACTCGTCGACGTCCCTGTTGGGGGCGGCGGTCTCAGCGATTGTCCTGCTGCTGCTGACTCGAAGTTATCGCGAGCCATGGCTGTATGTCACGGGTCTGCTGGCAACGTACTTCTCGATCCATGCCTGGATTCAAGGCCGCCTGGTGGATGGGCTGCCGTTAGATCTAGCCGCCGAGGTGCATCTTCTGTCGGCGTCGGTTAGTTCACTCGTCGGTTGGTTCGTTGCGTCGGGCAATGC
>JARFQX010000162.1 GCA_029287555.1 Rubripirellula sp.
GACGATGTCGTCGGTAGCCACCGCGTGCGGGGTGGAGCTCCAAATATCGAATGCGGTGGTGTGGCACTCGGCGCACTTTGCCGTCCCGACGAACTTCTGGCCCGACCGGTGTGGAATGGGTGGAAGCAGGCCAAGTCCTTCCAAGCCAACGTCGCGAAGTTGGTCTTGGTATTCCTTCATCACCTGACGCATCTCCGGCGCATCCTCGAACTCGTGCGTGAGTGCGACGCGGGCGTAACGCAGGGGGCCTTGCTTGTAGATTCCGACCAGTCCGGCGTACATCCCTTTATTGCCCGTGACGATCATTCGGGTGCGAGCGTTCTCAATCGCTTCGGTTTGATACGTCGGTTCGCCGTACCCGCCGGCGGCGACAACCAGGTCGTATCCGGGAACGTCTTGGGCCAGCCTCTTGGCGTCTTCTTCTTTGCCAAAGAACATCAACACCCGAAAGTCGGCGGCCGCATCCTTCATCAGAGTCACGGCTTCCATCGCCGAGCGTTCTTTCGGAGCCAAGGTGATGTCGTCACTGAGTTGCGATTCCAACGCCGCGGGATCAAGGATGCTGGTGATGCCCACTTTCACACCGTTGACCTCAACGATCTTGTACTTTGGCATCAACGATGGATCGATCAAGACCACGTTGGCCGAGGCGAACATCGTGTCGTCCGGCGAGTCGCCTGCAGCGACGGCCAGCAATTCACCGACTCCGAGACGCAGATCGTCGGGACCGAACCCAATCGCCTGGTAGTCCATCAATTGCATCGCTTTGACGCTTTGCTGGAGTTTGACTTCCGCTTGTCGGCCGAAGCGCCGGACCTGGTTGCCGGCGTCGATCGGCAGCAGCGACCAGCCCTTTTTTCGCAATTGCTCCATGAAGGTGAAACGTCGCGCAACGCCCCCCTTTTGTCGATCCAACCCCGTGCAGCCACAGGGCTCGATGTAACCGTTTTGCTGACCGGTCACGACGAGAGTCACGTCGGGGGCCGGCCACTTGCGCCATTGATCGGGGTCATATTCAGCAGTCGGAATCTCAGCCGCTGGGTCTTCAGCCGCTGGGTTTTCAGCCGCTGGGTTTTCAGCAGCAATTCGTGATCGATCCGCTTCCGGTGCCGAGGCGACTTTAGCGGCGGGAGGATCTTCGCCGTCGGAATCCTGAAGCGATTCGGTTCGGTCCTGCCGCGGGGATCGGTCGGGCGGCGAAACGTCCGTCAGATAGGGTGGCTCAAGCGACGAGTAGGCCGAACTCTCGCCCCCTTCGACTCCCTTCGCATCCGGCATCTCGACTGCTAGCTCGTCGCCGGTGGTGGAGGTCGGCGGTGGAGAACAACCCAGCCCGGCGGTTGCCAAGCAGAACGCAAGCCAACCGAAAATCTGTCTCCCACACATTCGCCGAGTCCCTGCCTTATTCGTCCCTGTTTCGTTCATCGCACTTACCAATCGTTCCCCGCCACAATCCCCCGGTCTAACGGGGATCATATCGGGACAGGCGACTTCCCCCAAGATCAAGCCACTGGGTTTATCAAGCCACTGGGTTTATTGCGGGTCCAGAGCGAATTTGAGCGCGACCCGCATCTTCGAAACCTTGGGGTTATCCGACTCGATCCAGATGGACCCGAATTCGTCGCGAGTTCGGCCCATTCGCTCAATCGTCTCGTCGCCGGGGACCAGTTCGATTTCGAGTGGATACAGCTTCATCGAGCCCTGCCCCTTCGGTTCGCCGAGTTTGGCCTTCACGACTCCTTCGGGCTCCACCTCGCCGATGCTCAGTTGAGTGTTATCCCGCTCACTCCCTTTGAGCACGACGAAGGCTTTCGCGACGAGCGGATCGCCCTTCTCGATGCGACCAAAGTCATAGAGAAAGCCACCGCCCTCGCGACCCTTCAGCCGAGACGTCACGATCATGCCCAGCGGCCCGACCACCGATCCCTTGACGGGGGCCACGAAGTACTGGTCTCCCTGCTCTTCGTCTTCGATCTTGACCGGTTGACCTTCGTCGTCGACGCGGAGGAATTTGAAGAGCAAATTTTGTGAAACCGCTCCCTGGCGGACGCCTGGCTTCACCTTCGCCACGACACGAAAACCCTGTTTCGCGATCGATCGGATCCCGTCGTTTTCCTCGGTGGGTTGGAAGGGTTGGACGTCAAACTCGCTCAGCGCCGTAATCTCGTCATTGCTGAATTTGACTTCGGTGATCTCAATCGGCGTGTCCATGAAGTTGTAGATCGTGCCTTTGACTTCCAGCGGCTCGCCCGTCGCCACCTCGCCGAAGCTCCACGTGTCGGGTTCGATGTCGATCTCGCGAATCACTTGGCCGGTGATGGAGAATCGAATCACGACCCGTTTCGGATCATTCGTGATGATCTCGGCGGATTGACCGAACTCTTCGGAGCCCGACTTGACGAACCAACTCAACTTGATGTCGGTCTCCTCACCGGGGGCGAGGACCTCGCGTTCGAGGTCGCCGAAGGTGCATTTGCAGGTGCTGGCGCCGAGCCTGAGCCGCAAATCGTCATCACCGACATTTCTAACCCGAAAGACATGCTCCCCCTCGCTTCCGGGGGCCATCAAGCCAAAGTCAAATTCAGGTGGATCGAGCGTTTCGACCCGGGGCCGGCCCTCGGGCAATCGGCTCTCAAGAAAGCTCTCCAGATCCGCCGGCTTCAAATCGCTTGCGGTTCCGAACGGGCCAAACCAGGCAACGCGGTGACCGAATTTTTGGTAATTGATGGCCCAGGCCGTGCCGAAACCGAGCAAGGCGGAGATCAAGATCCAAAACCAAAACTTCTTCATGGCGGTGATGAGGTTGTCGAAGGTTGCGATCGGCTTTCTTAGTCAGTGCTGGTACGAGCGGGGACCCCGTTCGGTTCGCCCAGCAGTTGGTCGGCGGCGATGCGAAGGGGTACGCGGCGAGCGGTTGCCCCCGCGAATTCGGGAATATAAATCATTTGCCTCGACAGGGCTCGTTCAATGTTGCCCCCGAGGCGGCTGAGCGAATCGGCCATCTCGCCGTGCAGGGCCGCCGATGCCTCATCCCCCTCAGCCAGGTCGATCGCGGCCATCTGTGCGTAGATCCATTCGTTTGACGGACTCCACTGCATTGCGGACTCGAAGGTGGAAGCAGCCGCCTGCAGGTCTCGTGCTTTGCCCAGTGCTTGGAAAACATGCAATTGCTGGGCTCCGATCATGCGGTACAGGGCCGGGTCCTCCCCCGCGCGACCCTTGGCTGCGGCCAGCGCGTCTTCCCACTGACTGCGAACGGGTGTGTCGTCGCCCTCGAGGATCAAACGCCAGCGAAGGAAATCTGCCAGCCAGAGGACCGACTCCGGCGACCAGGGATCCGCCTGCACGGCCTGATCGAGCGTTCGGCGCGCCTTCGCTAACTGGCCCCGACTTTGAGCGTCGGCGGCTCGCGCCATCCAGATGCGTTGCTGCTGCACCGGCCGCAGTGAGTAGGTCCAAAGTAAGAAGACCAGGCAATACCCAATCGCAACAACGGCCAACGACCGCCGCCAACCAACCACTGTCGCTTGCCTGCCGCAGGGTTCGTCGCATCGAGTCACCAGGCCCGCGAATATCCAAATCACAATTGCCACACCGGGAACGGTCCAGCCGCCCGAAATCAGCAAGTGAATTCCAATCGAGGTGATGGCGATGCCAATCAACGTATCGAGGTTTCGACTTGTGATCTTTGCCAGCGACGCGTTGAGCAACCAGGCAAACGCGATGACCGCCGGTATGACGAAAAGGCTGGCATCGAGGTCGGGAGGCTGGCGGCTGATCCAACCGAGCATCCACACCATGCCCCAGGCGACCAAAGCACCGAGCCAAACCCATCTCGCCACCATGCGACCTCCAGGCCCCCGAGTTGATCCCGAGGACTCGACGTTTGGCCCGGCCGTTTCCTGGGGCTTCAGGGCTCCTGGACCCCAAACGACGAACGCCGCGGCGATCGCAATCGCCGCGAGAAGAGCAATCGCGGGAAAGCCGCCAGCAGCGAGAGTCTCGGCGACGAAATTGTGGGGCTCGGCAATCTGTTCGGTCGCGGACGCTTCCCGGTACTGCTCGTAGATCGACTGAAAGTTCCCCGGACCGGCACCGAACCAAGGACGGTCCATCACCATCCGCAGCGTCGACCTCCAATATTGAAAACGAAACGCCAGGGAGGCGGGAGCCTGTTCAAACCATTCCCGATTACCAAATCTCGCAAGGAAGAAAGTGAGGCCGAGACCTAGTGCGGAGAGGGTGAGCAGACTCCAACCAACGAACTTGCGGCGGTTCTTGAGGATTCTGCTCGCTGCAATCACGATCAGGCCTAACCCGAACAGCAGGGCCAGTGTTGCCGACCGACTTCGCGCCGCCATCATGCAGGCGGCACCCAGCAGTGCCGCCGACGCCCATCCCCAACGCTGCAGCGGTGTCAAATCACGCCAGGCGAGGAGCAACACCCCTGTGGCCATAACAACCGTCGTCAACAGGACACCGGCGAGCGAATTGGCCAGCGCGAAGGTGGCGGTCGGGCCTCCATCCATGAGTCGATTTTCGAACACCATCCGTTCACTCGAACCAGCCGGCGCGTCGATACCAGCTTTGCGAAGGACCTCCTCGGGGTCGCTGCGATACTCGGCTCGATTCTCCGGCAGGCTGACCCAATGCTGATGAAGCCCGTGTACCGCGAGTCCGCAGCCGCAAAGTATGAGCAACCCCGCGAAGCTCTGACGCACATGGAGATCGGTAAGCAACCGGCGCGAGGCGGTAAACAGGCAGGCCCCGGTCACCCAAAGCCAGGCCTCGTTGGTTGCCATCCTCAAGTTGCCTGGCGGAGAGCTGCCAAATGCCGCCAGCATGATCCAACCGGCCAACAACCAGGGGACCAGATCCAGAACGAGCGAGGCGGCCGTCCAACGCGCCGTTTGGTCGCTTCGCCCTCCCGACGATTGTCCCTCGTCGGCGTCAACTTGAGCTTCCGCGCCGAGCCGTTGCGTTCCGGGTACGACAAAAGTGATCACCGCGATCACCAGCCCGAGGAGTGCGAGCCAAAGCGCTTCACCCCGTTCGACTGCCACGCTGTCGTGCGGATAGTAGGTCACGTAGACGACGGCGCCAGCCAACATGGCCAGAGCGATCACCGAAGGATGAAAGACGCGAAGTCCGAAGAACGACGGCGCCGGCGCATCGGTCACTGGCACTTGACGCGCTGCCTTGATGCTGTCGTTGGCCGTCGTTCGCGTTACGCGCCGTCTCTTCGCCATCCCGTCGATTCCAAAATGACGATTAGAAGCAACATGCAAGCGACGATTCCTAACACCATCACGGCTTGGGCGACGGACACATGCGTCATCAAAATGGCCGCCAAACCACAGGTCGCGGTGACCAGGTAGATCGTCAACACGGCTTGGGTGCGGCTCAGCCCCAGGTCGACCAGGCGATGAGAGAAATGGCTGCGGTCGCCGACAAAGGGACTGCGTCGCTCACGAATTCGAATCCATAACACGGTCGTCATGTCATAAAGGGGAACGGCCATGGCGCAAAGCGGTGCGAGCACGGCATGGGGACGATCTTCCGTGCCCGCGTAGGTAGCCATCAACATGGCAACCGCGATCAGG
>JARFQX010000625.1 GCA_029287555.1 Rubripirellula sp.
GCAGACCGTCACCGCTAATTCGGGCTTCCCCGGAACATCGATAAGCCTCAAGGAACAAAGCGCGGGTATCAACCTGGGCTACAGGTGGGATTAAAAAGGCCCCGCGATTTCTCGCGAGGCCTTACGGTGTTTGGCTCCCCATCGCGGACGCATATAGAACTATCTGCACCGCACCATCGCCGGAAATCAAAGCCGTTTTCAATTCGATTCGGGAACTTGAGGCGGCGGCATGACCGCTTTTCGGCGCATAACGGAACAAAACTGGCTTTGCTTTTCAGTGCTGGTAATCACTGCTTCCGGCCAAGAACGTAACCCGCAAGCAAAGAGAAGGGCGGCTCGATGTGACACATTTGGGTGGCTGCGGGTGGCAACCGTCTGGTACTGCGCAAAAGCACCCAGGTCATTCAAGCACACTCTTGCTAGGACGGGCGGGGTCGACTACATTGGCCGGGTTACGATGGGAGATTGCAGTGACGATTCAAACAGGTCATTCTGGCGTCGCGTTGTTCATGTCGCTCGACCTTGCGGGTTCGACCGCTTTCAAAGCGCAGGCTGCGGGTGATTACGAGAGCCCTGAATGGCTCGAAGTCTTTGAGGCGTTCTTCCGCGAGGTTCCGTTGATCATGATGGGGCAAGTCGGCACGGCTTTAGAAGATGAAGATGATATTCCCCACATCGGTGTGTGGAAGGTAATTGGCGACGAGATCGTATTCATTGCCTACCCAAGAACAGAACGGGAAGCCGAACTGCTGTTGATGGCTTTCTACAGGACTGTCGTTCTCTACGACAAAAAAATGTTCGAGCGGTGGCCACTCCGCATCAAGGGCTGTTGCTGGGCGGCACAGATTTCACGCCGCAACCGCGCCATCGAGATTCACGAAGTCGTCGGCGGTGACTCAGAAGGCGTTTATCTGGATTACCTGGGGCCGGACGTAGATACGGGCTTTCGCCTCGCGGCTTGCGTTGGCCGTGGCCAAGTCATTGTATCAACCAATCTCGTACACCTTGTCAGCGAAAGTGACAGAGGGACCGGGATCCGATTCCATTACGTTGGTCGCAAATTGCTCAAAGGGGTTTACAAAGGCCGTCCTTATCCGTTGTTCCTGATGTCAATGCCCGACTTGATGCCGGCTACCTGGGAGTGGGAGGCGGAGGAAGATCCAGGGTTAGTGGAATTGCGTCGAGACCAGCCGATGTCTCCCAAGGAAATCTGCTCAATGCTCGATAAAGTCGAGCTGTACCTTAATCGCACGTGCCACGCGGGGATCGAGAAACTCGAATTTCAGGGTGATTCAGAGGGGCCCACCGGGTAACGATCCCAGTTTGAACTTGAGTACAAGAACATTCAGGTCATCACGCCGTTCGTAGGCCGCGTCGTCACTTAGCCCTTTGATGAGCTTAAGACTGATCTCCCTCATGTGCGCATCCTCGGAATCTGAATCCGAATCTTGTGCGGGCTCGAGGGGGTTGAACTCAGGGCCCATGCTTGAAATGGCGATCACCAGCAACTCGTCGACAACTTCGAGCTCTAACTTAATCTGCCCTTCAACATTGTTTTCATCGATTGCATCGATGAAGCCGGCCAATACATCCTCGAGTACCGCACTGGCGCGATGAGGTACCAGTGGTTCGACACCATACGCTAAGGCGAATCTGGTCACGAAGAGGGTCGCGCGGCCGATCTCGCCATAGTCCGCAAGCATGGTCAGCGTGCTGAACTCTTTCTCTGCGGCGGACAGTAATTCAATCACCCCGTCACGGGCCTCTCGCCGAGCCTCATCGAGTGGCGTGGAGCCCCATCGGTCACGCACGTGAATCGGGTGATCGTGCGCCAACAAATACTGCACGGCTTCCACTTGCCCGTCTGCCGCGGCCAGGTGCAACGCAGTGCCACTATCGTAGTCACAGGCATTCACGGGAATGCCATGTGCCAGGCAACGACGCAGGTTGATCAGATCGTTTTCCGAAGCGGCCCACAGCAACTCACAAATTGCATCGGCATCACCGTAACTTGCCGCCTGTTCGCTCAGTGGTGAATCGTCGACGAGGTGCTGAGCGTCGCCCAATTCGGCGTTGTGTCGTTTTAGCAGTTCACCGACTTTTCCGTGCTTTCCGAATTCAGCGTCGCCTAATGGGGTGCCGCCCCAGCGATCGGTGATGTTGGGATCGACCGATTGCTCGAGTAGGAATTGAACCACTTGAAGCTGCCCTTCTGCAGCCGCCAGGTGTAAAGGCGTTCGGCGATCATAGTCCCCTCCAGAAAGGTCGGAGCCGTCATTGACAAGGCGTTGCAGCGTGCGCATGTCGCCGAGACTGGCGGCTCTGAGCAATTGTGATGTTTCTCGTGCACGAACGTTTGCTGCCCGGTCAGCGGGATTGGTGCGCTCATGTTTCGCGGACACGCCATCGTAGAGATGTAGTCGATAGGTCCTGGCCATTCGATCCGCCATTTCGACGCCGCGAACGCTGTTGCCGATCGCGTCGAGTCGCGGTGACCAGATGCAGACCCCCATCAATCGAGGGACGACAAGAATTACTGCACCGCCAACGCCGCTTTTAGCCGGCAGACCGATTTTCAGAGAAAATTCGCCGGCACCGTCATACATGCCGCACATCTGCATCATGGTCAGGCAGTTTCTTACGGTATCCTCTTCGAGCACACGTTCTTGCGTGGTTGGGCAGATGCCATTGTTCGCCAGCGTCGCCGCGGCCGTGGCCATCTCTCTGGCGTTCAGTTCCAGCGAACATGTGCTGAAATATAGTTCAAGGGCGTCGCGCAACTCGTGATCTACTGCGTCCTCGCCTCTCAACATGACACCGGCTGCTTTCATCATATAGCCCAGCGCCCGATTGTTGTCGCCAGTTCGGCTCTCTTCCTGGGCCATCCAGGCATTGAAACGCGGGACGGGTCCGCCGATCATCCGACCCCACATTTCCTTTACATGCTCAAGTCTGCGATGAAGCGGATTTTCAGCTTTGATCAATGAGGCCGTCATGATGGCGCCGGCATTGACCATCGGATTGTGTGGGCGCCCCGTTCCGTCGGTCATGAGGACCTGTCTCTTATACACATCTCCGAGCCCACGAGACCAACGAC
>JARFQX010000635.1 GCA_029287555.1 Rubripirellula sp.
GGCGATCTCAACCAGGCAAGCGGCTGGATTTTATTTGACGATTGAGGGGGTTATCGGAGATACTAAGGACAACCTTTTCCACTGTCGGCGGAACCTCTACCGCCCCCCGCTCCACCAGGTGCCTAGCTCATGAGCATTCGTCCTCTGTTCCTGCAGCACGATCCGTCCCGCACATCACCAACCGGTTCGCCTCAGGCGGCTTCGGATCAGCGGCCGGTCGCGCGGGTCGAAGTGTTGTCGGCAAGCCAACCGCGGGGAGCATCGATCTGGGTGGCGTGGGTGGTCATGTTGGCCATCGCCTTAACCACGCTGCTGGTATCAATTGCATCGGGACAGAACCCAAACTCGGGTTACGACTCGATCAAGATGCACCCCAAGCTCGAAGACGAAGCGGTGGTGAAGAGTGTCGCTTCGGCGGCCAAGACGTTTGCGACCACGGGTCAGGGTGACCCCCGATTGGCCAACGGTTACTTCTCGGTCTACATCCCCGCCAAGATGACGGCTCCCGACGGGATCAAGTACATCACCGAGTTGGTCGACGAAACGACTAGCCTTTTGTTGCGAGCTCAACGTAACCGTCCGCAGGTGGCACAACAACTGACCCGGTACATCTACGATGGAATGAAGAAGGTTGCCGAGGGGAACTACCATCCGGCAGCTCGCATCAACGCGGCTTTGGTTCTGGCGCGTCTCGATCGGATACCCGCGAATCCCGCCAGCCGGACGCCTCCAGTACCGCTGCTGCAGACCTTGCCAATCATGGTCTCGTTGTATGAAGACGAGAACAACGCCGATGGAGTCCGTGCCGCTGCCTTGCAAGGGCTGCACCGTCATGTGACCTTGGGCTTCCCTCAGATTACGCCCGAGAATCGCACCAAGATCACTCAAATGATGACGAGTCTGCTCGATTCCCCGGCCCCCGAAGGCCGCCCCGCCGACGCACACGCGTACCTGCAGCGATACGCGGTCGATATTCTCGACGTGCTGCGTGCCAACGAAGACAAGTCACTTGGAACAAAGCTGATCAGCATCAGCACCGAACCGAGCAACCCCGACTTGATTGCTCTTTACTCCGCCTCAAGGCTCGCCTCCTTGGGACCGGAGATGCAAGGCCAGGTGAAGGAGCCGGAGAAAGTGCTCGAGAGTTGGGCGAAACGTATCCTTGGTGCCTTTGAAGGCGAACTCGCCCGTCTTGATGATTACCTCAAGAAACCAGAGTCGGATCGAAGCCAACCGGTCAAGCCCGAGTCATTCCTGGAAAAGAAGACGACTGAAACGGAGGCGGCTTCCAGGACAGCGATGATGGGCATGGAGATGGACATGGACATGGACATGGACATGATGGGCTACGAAACGGGCATGGACTACGACATGGACATGGACGAAATGGGCATGGGCATGGAGGGAATGGACATGATGGGCATGATGATGGGGGGCATGCGTCCGACTGAAAAGCCTCAACCACCGGAGGTGATCGCGACACGCAAGCGACTGAACAAAGTGTTGCAGCAGGTTCAACTCGGCGTAACCGGCAAGCCCACCGCGGGGCTGCCGGCGCGTAATCCAGGCGGGATTCTCGCTTCGGTGCCTGACCAGCAGAAGCAAGTCGTCGAAGATTGGGTAACGCAATTGGAGACGGTGATTACGGAGCTGAACGACCGGTCGTTGGACGATGAAAAAAAGTTCCGCGAGGGTTTGCTCGCACAGGTTGAGGCGCTGCGTGAGCTGGCCGGTGTCGAAGCGGAGGTGGAGGAGGACGTCAACCCCAGCATGCCTGGCGATTTGATGCCCGTCGATCCGCTTGCTGATCTGAACCCGGTAGCGCCGGCCGCGCCCGGTCAACCCGACGCGGCGCCCGCCGCCGCTCCCGGCAATAACGTTCCCAACGAGTTTGTCGCGCCCTAAATGAGTGTGCGCGATTGTGAATTGCTAGTCGTGCTCGTGCTCGTGCTCAGTCGCTCGCGACGGTGCTCGTGCTCGAATCAAATGGCGCGGCTCTTACCATCCTTTTCGATTGCGAGCACCGCTTCGCTGAGCACGAGCACGAAGAGTTCCGCACTGTTCCACAATCGCGCGCGCTTATTTAGTGGCAACTCCCCCTAGTGGTAAGTCGTCTCCCGAGTCGTCGCCTCATGAATTTTGGGCTGAGTGCTCGGAACGCTCTGGTTGCTTGGTTGCGACGAACTTCTCATCGTTGCTGCTGAATTAGCTCGGCCGCTCCTTCGCCGAGCAATCCTTCGCTGACCTGGTCCGCCAACGCCTCGGCGGAGCTGCGCCAGCTCGGTTGGTCAAAAGCAACCGAAGACTGCTTGTCGATTCGTTGTCGGCCGTCGTTCGAGAGGACGGTACCACAGAGAGCGATCTGGCCGCCGGAGATCTCGGCCAGTGCGGCAATTGGGGCCAGACAGCCGCCGTGCAGAGCGGCGAGCATCCGACGCTCGGCGAGCACCGCCGCGTGGGAGGGAACGTGATCGAGCTGCGAGACGGCATCGATGGCATGGTCATCATCGGTCCGCACTTCGATCCCCAGGGCGCCCTGTCCCGGAGCGGGAAGCATGACGTCGCGGGAAAGGCAGACGCGGCGAAGCTCGTGCATTTGCAGACGCACAATTCCCGCCTCGGCCAAAATGATCGCGTCAAAGTCCCCATCTCTCAGCTTTGCCAGACGAGTTTGGACATTTCCGCGAATCGGCAGGATCTGCAGATCGGGCCGTCTGTTGAGCAGCTGGGCGGCCCGACGTCGACTACCGGTCCCCACCCGCGACGCCTCGGGCAATTGATCGAGCGTCCAGGTCTCTTCAGAAACCAAGGCATCGTCGATCGCTTCGCGCTGCGGCACCGCACCGACCATGAGCCGCGGATCGACTTCGGTCGGCAGATCCTTGAGGGAATGCACGGCCACGTCAGCTTGATCGTCGAGCAAGGCTTGTTGGATTCTCTTGGTGAAAACACCGATTTGCCGGGATCCATCAATCGGACGCATGTCGGTATCGCCACCACTGACCAGCGGAACGAGCTCCGTTGTGATCCCTTCGGCGTGCAAACGATCGGCGACATATTGAGCTTGCCAGAGCGCCAAGGGGCTCTTCCTGGTTGCGATACGAAGCGACTTCATGGTGGACCGTTTCCGGGGGCAGGCTGTGACGATTTTTCGACGATTCTTCGGCTCCGGGGGGCCGAAGGGGGCGATCAAGACGAATGGGAGGCGGGAACCACGCCACGCTGGGCTTTTCCAACGATGCAAACCAGGGGAAACTAGTACAAATCGCGCGTTGAAAGGTTCTATAGATAATACGAAGTCTTTTCGTTGGCCAAACGGGGTGTCGGTCCAGCCTTGGTTCTTCCCAAGATTCAACGAGGTTGGCTCCCATGCCGCTGCGACACACCGATTCGAGGTCCCTTGCGTGAGCGATTCCACCGACAATTATCCGATTACCGAAGAACCCACCTGTGAGCTCTCGCTGGATCCCGAGTGTAGCGTAGGGTTTGTCTCGTCGCCGACCACGACCGGGGCGGCGCTTCCCGCAAATCTCGGCGATTACACGGTCGGCGGGGTGTGCGGTACGGGGGGGGTGGGCCGGG
>JARFQX010000799.1 GCA_029287555.1 Rubripirellula sp.
GCGTTGCCTGGTCCCGGCACTCGTCGCATTGACAATGCGTAAAACCATCGTGCGGCATGACCGACACGACGGGCAGATCGTAGTGATCGAACATGAGCCGAACAAAGGCGACCGTTTCGCGAAAGAATCCTCCCGAGCTCAGACAAGCGTTGGCCGTTTCGCTTTCGTTATCCCGCTTTCCGTTAGCCAATTGCACGAAGTATTCGGGATGAGCCGCGCGTTGATCCGGATGCTCGGTGAGATTTCGCTGCCCGTGATGCAGGATGCCGTATTGATCGTTCGCACCGATGCGCAGATACCAAAGGGCATGTTCCACGTCGGACGAGGACAGCATGGGGCGGCTGACCGACCGAACCTCGAAGGCCGGCCGCACGGTGCGATCGACCTCCGGCAGGGCGAGGTCGCGCGTTTCCGGCACGATTTCTCCCAACTCGCCCGGCATGTACCAGCGCACGCCCAGCTCGCGGAGAAAGGCGTAAACCGCATTGAGCGAACCGCGATGGTCGTAGCTCCAGATGTCAAGGTGCTTGTTGTAGTCCTTATAGATCCGTGAAGCGACCGGGTTGCGCCACGGATGGCCAGCGAGTTCTTCCCACGCCTTCTTCGTTTCTCCAAGCCACTGCCCATGATGATGTGCCCAGGGCTCGCGGGGGACAAACTCCTCGTCGTTGCCCACCAGCGCCAAACAGTCCGGCCCGGAGACCATGCGAAAAGCATCGCGCCCCAGCCCATCCGCGGTCACCCCAGCCTCACGAGCTGCCTTGCTCTCACCAACGAAAATCTTGACCGGCATCGTGTCCGACGGCGCCGTGAGGATATCGAGCCGACAGCCGGTGATCTTTTCCACGTAGGTCTGCAACTCGACCGCCCCCAACTCGGCCGCGCGAGCGGGTTTGTCGGCGATGATAATCTCCGCCCGCGCCTGCACGTCCTTGACGATCCAGGAGGCAGCGTTTGTCGCGGCAGTGGAAGAAAGGACGATAACGGCCAGAATCGGACAACTAATAGCAGCGCGTTTCATGGGGGGATCCGTCGATTGGAGTGAAACCGGTTTCATCAATCCATCAATGCTGGTAAATCTCTTGACGAACGTACGTTGAACTTGTGACCACCACGCGGCATTGAGGCCGCTCGCGAGAGGTTTCAGGCCATTCTTGCTAAGAAAGAGGAACTCGATTCTACAGCATCGACGAGCGTTTGGACCAGTCGACGCACTCGGAAAGCGCCACACTTGGGAAACGCACCGGTGTTGGTAGCACCACACGATGCAACGACTCGACAGCAGGTTGGCTTTGGATGCAAGGTTGGCACAATGCGTACGAGCGTAACGAAAGTAAGTTGTACGACATCGCGTCGAGCGAATCCGAACAGGTGCGTCGTAAGTTCCCGCCAACATCAACAAACGCTGAGAGCGAGCGCAAAGGAGCAGATAGCGATGCATTTTCCGAAACAAGCCGGCTTTGTTGCCGTACTTATGGTGATGACCAGAATCGTTGCCGCTGTCGATCCACGAATATGCCTCGGCGCGTGAATTGGGCAGCCCGCATCCCTGTTGCACATGTACATCTGCCGGTGATCGTCTTCAGCAAAAACTTGCCACGACAAGGCACACTGGATGTTGTCGTCCCCAACCTCAGCAACATGGTTGGCAAGTTCTCCAGCAGATCGGAATTGTGATTTCATTCTCCATAAGCTCCATCTGCTCTATTACCTTGCCGATACGTTCCACATCTTTACCAGTCTGTACGGCATGAAAGCAGGTGGACGCGAACCCGCGGGCGGACCGATGTGGCTGCGGAGCACGACTGGCAGACCCGAGGGGCCGTACGAGTACGTCGACCGGCCTTTGGAGTTGCTACTCCGGTGTCTTGGTGTTTGATGTTCGCCTCGACGCAGACCATACTGTACGCATTGAGATCAAAGATGAACTTCCGTAAGCGCAGCAATTCGGAAGGCAATACGAATGACAGTAAGATGCGATGACAGAAGAATAAGAGCCCATGTTTTTGTTATTACATTTTTCTGTCAAACGCTTTCTGGAGAGAAACACGACACGTTGAGATACGGAGACAGACGATGGTCGGCAGAATACTCTTAACAGAAGTGGCTTGGTGCGTTGTTGCGTGTGGGAGTCTGACGGCGGGTGAACCTTGGCCCGCACCGATGAAGGGTTTTGTCGAACCGGCTCCGGGCGAACATCCGCGGCTCTTTTTCCGCAAGGCGGATGTGCCCGAACTTCGACGCCGCGCAACGGAAACCGAAGAGGGCAAGGCCATTGTCGCGCAGTTGCGTCAGTTATTGGGCAACAACGGTGACAAGCTGCCCGATCATTGGAACAAACGCTTTCCGGTCAACATTGGCGCAAAGGGCAATGACGAGTTGCCGGTCGGCGCGTTTACTTTCAGTCATCCTGCCGGTTATGGCATGCTCTATCAACTCACGGGCGAGAAGAAATACGCCGACCTGGCGCGGAAGTGCCTGGAGCGCATGTTCGATGACGACCTGTATCGCGTCACGGCCGACGTCATGCAGGCGGAGTTGGCGAATCGATGGAGCCCAAAAGGGGAGCGTTTCGCCGATAAAGAGCTGAAAGATGTCGTCACGACGTTCGGGCAACCGGATCGAGACGAGCGGTACACATGGACTCGGCCCGGTGCCAAACTCCGCATCGGCCCGATGATGCTCGGCGTCGCCTTGGCTTATGACCTTTGCTACGCCGGCTGGGATGATGACTTCCGCCAGCGCGTCGTAAGCGAGATCGTCAACTACAATCACCTGCCCGTCGACTACGACAAATACTCCGAAGGGCACAAGGGCCGTGCCACAATGGATTGGCTGGTAAACTGTCCCTTTCCGCCAACAAGCAACCACTTCGGCGCTTACATCGGCGGGACCGGTGCAGCGCTCTTGGCTGTGCGGCACGACGCCGGGGCGGACAACGAACGGGTCGATGCTTGGCTGAAGACGATCGAAGCACAGACGATTCGCTGCCTGACCGAGGGTTTCGGCGATCACGGTTTCTTCGCCGAAGGACACGGCCCAAGCCATATGGCAGCCAACACGGCGTTTGTACCATTCTTGCAGGCCGCCCGCGTGTCGTGGGGCAAGGATTTCATTACGCCACGTCCGAACGCTCAGTGGCTCACGCTGCGTTGGGCAATGGAAGTCGTCCCCGGTGAAAAGCCGTGGTACCCCAACTTCTATCCGAGTGTCTATGGACCCGATTACGTCGCCCGCGGCGGCATGTCAGACGCCGGAGAGTGGGCTCAGGGCTTTGGTGCGTTGGCCAGCGACGATCAACGGGCCGCCATGCTCTGGACGTATCTCAACGTCATGGAAACCCAGCGACCACTCAAGAAGTACGACGCCTGGCTCTATCCGCATCGCGCCGTGCTGGCGCTAGTGAACTGGCCGATCGGTATTGAACCGAAGCACCCCGGCGACGTGATCGGCCACGTCAACGCCGACCGGGTGATGGGGCATTACATGTTCCGCAAACAATGGCAGGATGAAAACGACGTCTATTTCTCCTTCCTCCTCAATCCGGAAGTGAGACACGGTTACGTAAAAGGCCCCCGCGGCGGCAACATGGCCTTCTACGGGAACGGCATCCGCGTCCTGTGGAAACATCCTCCCAGGCCCCCGCAGCCTCGCCGGGAGACCTACTTCTCTGGCTCCAAGGATGGCAGCGGTGTCTTGTCCTTCTCCTGGGGTGACGACAGGCAGATCAGCTCCATTGCTGTTGACTACACGGAGCGGTGTGGTGCCGCTGGTGTGGTCGTCTTCGCCAACACCTGGTTCCCAAAAGAGAGACGGACGGGAGAGAACTGGCTATCAATGCGATCGCGACACCGCAAGGACAAGTCGGCGGGCATTTCCTTCGTGGACGTCGAGGCCAAAGGGATACCGATGCTCGTTGCGCTGATCCACGAAGGCCCGGCTCCCCTGGTCGAGGTCGACGGGGATGCACTTAAGATCGGCGCGCAGACGTACCGCTTCGACGGCGAAAAGATCGTCGGATCGTTCCTTTCGAAGTAGAGGTCTTTCAACTCCAGCAACCAAGCGACTCGATCAACCTCCGCATCGTGCGCGTGAAGTTGGAGTATGAAGCGGAAGCGACGGTGGCGGTGAAGTAATCCTTGGTTCGGACGGAGTTCACCGGGCGGCTTAAGCCAAATGGGACATTTGAGAATTCACAGTTACGCCTCGCAAAGGTCACGACCGCCGGTGAGGCTATCCTTCCCAGTGGAAAGAGAACTACAATGTCGACTTGGAACGCAAGAATCTGTTTGGCGCTGCTCGTATTGACACTGCCGGTCGCCCGCATGTGGGCTGACGATGCGAACCCGACGAAATGGCTGAATGCCGAAGGCAAGGACGAACGCTGGAAGAGTGTCACGGAGCGTCTCCGCGTGAACTTGCAGGAACTGAAGCTGACGGTAGCTCAAGAGGAACGATGGAGCCCGGTCTTGCGTGATCACTGCAGCACGATTCAGAACCGCGTGAATATGGAACACATGTACTCGGAGCTCTATTGCGATCAGGTTGCAATGATGGTCGCAGACCTGAACGCCAAGCGGGCGCCGCTGGGTGCGCTGTCCGGGAAATGTGTGCCGTTCATGTATTGGTCGGATCATCTGCAATGCGTGCAGGGTGTGCGTTTGGTGGTGCCGCCGGAGTACGATCCGGACAAGGATTATCAGTTCTTCATGTACTACAAAATGGGCGGCAGCCTAGTCTGGAAGGTGGGTGAAAAATGGGTCAACCACAAGG
>JARFQX010000862.1 GCA_029287555.1 Rubripirellula sp.
GACCGGCACTGGCGCAATATCAAGTTCTGCTTGACGTGCGAACGCAAGGAACTGATTGATTCTTGCGGTGACGCGATCACATTCCTCCAAGACCGCTTCCGCCTGTACCTGCTGACCGTCACTCGGCAGACCTGCCTCAACCAGTCGCTGCGTCCAGCCGCGGATCAGCCCGAGCGGGTTGCGAGTCTCATGTGCCAAACCCGCTGCCGCTTGCCCCAGTTCGCGAAGATGTCTTGTTTCGGCTCTTAACAGTCGCGTCGTTCCTTCGACCTGCGCAAGTCGTACGGTGAACTGCCAAACCGCCCCCGCGGCAAGGAGGAGTAACGTGCCCATCACGAAGATCAGAATGCGGTTTCTCGCCTCGCGATGAACTTGCGAGATCGTCGCTTGACGATCCAGAACGACAATTGACTTGAAGGAATTTTTGTCGGCCTGTTCAGCTAGCTCTGGAAGCCTCGCATGCATCATCGGGGGATTGCTACGGACGGTGAAGCCGCTGACGACTTGAAGCATGTCATCGCGTAGGTGTGAGCCATCGGGCAACGAGAAATCGACTTTCTCTCGGTCTCCTGATGAATAGACGTCGTCGACATCATCATTCACCACGAGCGCAATGGCGATGACATTCTTCGACTTGGCAAGCACCTCCAATGTTTCCGGCAATTGCTGCCGGACGAATGGCGAAAACCAGCGGTGTGACTGAAGCCCGCTGACCACGGCACTCGAAAGCGCTTCGGCTTGGGAAGCGAGCGAACCGTGAATCAGCTCGCGTTGATGAACGTACTCGGTACGCTGCCATGCGGCAAACATCACCCACAGTACAAGAATGAATAACAGCCCAACGACCCGAGCCTTCGGATTGCGTTTGAAGCTCAGTTCCTGCATCGTGTGCCTGACTCGCGGTTGCTCATAGGTAGACCATGCTGCCGGATGCCCCATTCGACTGTTCCGACCTTACCTTCCCCGTCCCTGTCCGCCCCCTCGGCCGCCTCGCCGTCCAGCACTGCCTTGGCCATTTCGATTTTGGGCGCCAAAGCCGTACCCGCCTTGCCCCTGAAAACGCGGACCAAATCCTTGCCCGATCCCAGGATGATTCGATGTCTGCCGACCAAACTGCTGGCCCCGTCCGCGCCCCGACGCGCGTCCGCTTCCCGACGCGTTGGCGATTTGGTCGAAATCCGATTGACTCAGGAATTCAGCATTGTAACTCGCGCCCTGCCTGGCGATCTGCGAGGCGAACGCTCTCAAATGGTTTTGCGAGCCCTGCATCAAGTGTTCCAGCACTCGCCGGGCCTGCGGATCGGTCGTTTGCGTCAACATTCGCCTCAGATCAGAGATGTCCATCTCTTCGATTTTAGCGCCCACCATCAGGGCATCCAGCTGACTACGGGTCCCACTTGCGACGAGTGTTTCGTAGAGCTGCTGGTATTCAGGGAAGGTGAATACACCGGGAGTGTCGTTCAGGTTCGAGGGTCCCGCGTTTCCGGCTCGAGCCAACTGCTCAATGGAGCGCATGTGCTGACTCTCTGCGCGGGCGATGTTCCGAAAAATTGGCAGTTTGGAGGAACTTGCCAAGCGTGTGTAGACGTCACGAGCCAGCTTTTCTTCTTCCCGCAATCGCAACAAATCGGGGCTTTCCGAGCTGGTTGAAGGCAGACGGGAAGACTGTACATCCTGATTCCCACGCTGGGTGATCGCGCCCTGGTTTCCTTGCTTGGAATCAAAGGCCGGACCTCGATGGCCAGCACGCGTTTGCACCGCAGCGCCACGTGGTCCACGGCCTTGGCCGCCGCCACCTCGCCCCGGCTGCGCCGACGCGTCGGTCACGACCATCGCCAACCCCAGTGTGACGCCGAAGCCAATGGCCAGCCGTTTCGTATCGTTTAGTCGTTTCATTTTGTTCCCCTTCGTGTTGAGTGAGCGGATGGTTGGACTCACTCAAGTTCCGCAAACAAGATGCCGCGTCGCGTTCGTCGGCTGCTAATCGCGCCGAACAGTCTCCCCAACGAGCAATTCAGAGGAATGACGGTGTGTCTTGGCTTGAATTTTGGGTGCAGGCGGGGTGGGTCCCTGCAATTCGTGCGCGGCAAGCCGTAAACAGCGCTGCAAATATTGCGCACTGCAATGCCGTGGCTTATCTGCTCGGTGAACCCGAAGCGGAAGTAAACCGGGGTCGATGTGAGGAAAGGTAAAGGGAAACGCGTCCCATCGGCGGCGCAATCGCAGCCTCTCCATGAGATTCTCCGTGCCGACGCACGAGCGGCATGGCGATTGCGTTATCGATCGACATCAGCCCATCAACATCGACCCGCATCGACTCGGTATTTCGGGTCGACCAATCAAGGAGATTGACATGAAGAAGCTCGCTACTATCGCAATCACGCTCGCCTGTGTCGCGGTCTTGGGAACCGCATTGCAAGGCTTTGCATCTGATGAACAGCCTTCGTCGGGCGACCCCGCTTCGAGCAAAGCATCCGAGGTATCGACCAAGCCTTGTTGCCAGGCGAAATCGGCCGAGGCAAGCAGTGATCCTGTAGCAGCCGGCAAGACTGGGTGCTGCGATTCGAGACAGGGGTGCTGCGATTCGAGACAGGGGTACTGCGATTCGGGCCAAGCGAACGACGGCGTGCTGGCGAAGAAGGAGTCCTGCAGCGGAGCCGCGTGCCAGGCATCCAAGACGAAAGAGCCGGCCGCTGCGAAATGTGGATTCTGCAAGGATGAAGCTTGCGAAGAGGAATGCAGCAGTTGCGCTGAGGCGAAACATGCTTCGGCCGTTTCGGACGATCGCTTCAACGTCGCGCATGGTCCCGGCAAAGGAATGGGACGCGGTCGGGCAATGGGCCCTGGCAAAGGAATGGGGCACGGTCGGGCAATGGGGCACGGGCACGCTGGCGACTCTCAGCACGACAAGGATCACGAAGACTTCTTCTTCCTGATCGAGCATCGTGAATCCATCCGCCGCACGGTGAAGGAGCTCCCCAATGGAATCGAGGCGTTGACCGAATCGGATGTCCCAGAGGTTGCAGAGATGATTCAGGTGCATGTCGAAGCAATGTATGACCGCGTGGAAAACACGAAGCCGATCCGCATGCGTGATCCTATCTTTCGAGAGATTTTTGCGAATGCCGACAAGATCAAGATGGAGATTGAGCACACTGAACATGGAGTCCGCGTGACCGAGACTTCGACCGACCCATATGTTGTTAAGTTGCTGCAGGAGCACGCGAAAGTGGTCTCGCTGTGGATCGAAAACGGCTACGCAGAATTGCCGAAAAACCATCCCGCGCCCAAGAGATAGGCGGCAAACGCGGCGAACCAATCGGCCAAAGCGGGACGCCAGAAGGCACACGCTTGTGCCTTCTCGGCGGCTCGAGTAAGACGGATAATCCCTTGGCCGAGGCTGAACAAGGGAAAAGCTACGTGCGGGTGCGATACGCGAGGCAGTTCGCGTGCGTGGTCAGACTTTGGTTCATCCCAGCGTCTTTCGGAACCGCGTAACACTAGCGGCCATGATGACGATGCAGCAGACCGATAGACCGACGATGTGAGGAAATAGATCAATCGTGTCGGCGCCCCGCAAAACGATACCGTGCAGAATTTCGATGAAATAGGTCGGGCGCTTTCCAAGTCGGGGTTGTAGAGTAATCGCGTGCGAACATCGATCGGCCGTTCCGTTTCGCCAGCTTCATCGCGGTCCGGGGCGACGTGAATCGCTTCGCCGAATGCCGTGTGCTCGTGAATCGGTTAGACTCGTGCGAACGAAGATTCGATTGTGCTTGTCGTTTCCAGTTCCCGGTCGGAGACTTGGGCTACTTTGGAATCGAACGGATCGGATCGTGCTAGCCATTCAAATCAGAACATGCGGGAAACCCTTTCGTGATTGAATCCATCCGTGCGGCAACGTGGTTATTTGCCTTCTTCGGTACTTGCTTCTTACTGCCCCCGTCCAGCGATGCCCAGAGCGATCGTGCCGGCGGGGCGCGACCCAATATTGTCTTTCTTTTTGCCGATGACCAACCGGCCAACTGCACGGGTTACTCGGGTAACCGGGCAATCAAGACGCCGCATTTGGATGGCCTCGCGAGTCGCGGGACCGTCTTCACCAACGCGTTTGTCACGACCGCAATCTGCTGCTCCAATCGCGCCTGCTTGTTGACCGGGCAACCGATGCGACGACACGGGATTACCGAATTCCGCACGCCACTTTCCAAGGAGGCCTTTGCTCGGACTTATCCAGCAATCCTACGTCGTGCGGGTTACCGAACGGGCTACCTCGGAAAGTATGCAATTGGAAATCCTCGGATGCATCCGCCGGAGCTCGCGCTTCCGGAATCGGAGTTTGATTTCTGGTACGGGTTTCCACAAAGCATCTCGTTCAAGCAAACGATCGATGGCGAGACGCGGTTCCTGACGGAGGTCATGACAGAGAAAGCCGTCGAGTTTCTTGAGGCATCGGGGAACGAGCCTTTCTGTTTGACGGTCGCATTCAAGGAACCACACGGACCTTTCAATTACTTTGACCCCAAAGTCCCTGACCCGTACCGGAATGTCGAGCTTCCGGCATCGCAAACTTTCACGAGCAAAGACTACGATCTCCAGCCGGGCTTCATCAAGCGATCACTCAATGGATCGCGTAGCCAGCGTCTGCTTGAGGACCCCGAGTCTTACCAAAACGAACTGAGAACGTTCTACCGCACCGTCACGCGTGCGGACCAGGCTGTCGGCGAAATCCTGGCCGCCTTGCAACGGTTGAAGCTGGATGACAACACCGTCGTGATCTATTCATCGGATCACGGTAGTCTCTTGGGTGATCATGGACTGACGGGAAAATGGTTGATGTACGAAAACAGCATTCGAGTTCCGCTGATCATCTATGACCCTCGCCCCAATCAAGCACGGGCCGCGAAGAGAGACGAGCTGGTGCTCAGTTTGGACATACCCGCGACCATCGTTTCGCTTGCCGGGCTGCGCGTCCCCGCCTCGATGGATGGTAAGGACTTGATGCCACTGGTCCGAGGCGAGGAACTACCGTGGCGATCACACTTCTACTACGAGCACACCTACACGCCGGAGAGAGAATCCAACCGGCCGCCGATTCCGCGAACCGAAGGGATTCGAGGTGATCGCTGGAAATACGTCCGGTTTCCGGATCAAGAACCAATCTACGAGCAACTCTTCGACCTTCATAACGATCCACTCGAGCGTGAGAATCTGATCGATGCAGCCGAACACCGGCGAATCGCCGATGAGCTGCGTGCCCTTTGCGATTCAAAGCCGCTGTAGGTTTTGCGTTGGTGATCGAGCTCGTCGCACGATCAGAAAGCGACTGACGATTATGGAGAGAGTCAATCATGAGTTGGATGGAGTGGTACAATTCGCTCGAGAAGCCGTCGTGGACGCCTGAGCCCTCGACGATTGGACTGATTTGGCAGATCCTCTATCCAATCATCCTGGTTACGTTTGGCTTCGTGTTCTATCAAGCGATTCGCGGCAAGTTGTCCTGGTGGGTCGCGTTGCCGTTTGTGATCAACCTGGTGGCCAATCTGGTCTTCTCGCCGATTCAATTCGGTCTGCGGAACCTTCCGTTGGCCGCGGTCGACATTGTGATCGTGTGGGCGACGATCATTTGGATGGTGGTCGCAATTTGGAGGCACCACAAATGGGTCGCGATCGCACAGGCCCCCTATTTCGTCTGGGTGTCGACCGCAACCGTTTTGCAACTGTCGATCACCTGGTGAAACTCTTGAAGTTGCGTTCTTGAGCGTTTTCCACCGATGAAGCACTCTCC
>JARFQX010000873.1 GCA_029287555.1 Rubripirellula sp.
GCGGGGGTCGCGGCGACCGCGGCACCGGCGGCCGCAGCTTTCAAGACATCTCGACGTTGCATGGGCGTGTCTTTCGGATGAAGGGAATTCGATTTCGATTGGCGTATTGCTTGGCCCGGAATGGAGATCCAGGAGCTTGGCGGCTTGTCGATTTAAGTGAGCCGCGACGCGTGACGGCTTGTCGATTTAAGTGAGCCGCGACGCGTCAGCGGCCGGGCAGCGCGCCTTGCCCGAGGCCTTACGGCCACAGGTTGCATGGTCCTTTGAATCTCTCGACGACGCTGCAGTATAACCAACGACTCGCGCGTCTGGATCTCCCCGCCCGATGGACAGGCGCTGTGGGCAACTCCTCCGCCCCCCGTTTTCCTTCCGTCCCTTTTTCTTGCGTCCGTTTCCCTTCCGTCCCTTTTCCTTCCGTCCCTTTCGGTCGATTTGATCCGTGCGACGTCCATCCCAACCCGAAGCCTCTCGAGCCATGCCCGATTCTAATCTCTCCCCTGGACTGTTTCGCTTCCTCGAAGATCTACGTGCCAATAACAATCGCGAGTGGTTCGCCGATCAGAAGCCCCGCTACGAATCGGACGTGTTATTGCCCGCCGTCGAATTGGTTGCCGCTTTGGAAAAGCCGCTGGCGAAGGTGGCTCCCATGCTGGCGGCGGTTCCCAAGAAGCACGGGGGCTCGATCATGCGGATCTATCGTGATACTCGTTTCAGCAAAGACAAAACGCCCTACAAGACCAACGTCGGCATCTCACTTCGCCATCAAGCCGACTCGGACATCCACGCGCCCGGGGTGTACGTTCATCTGGAACCGAAAAACTGTTTCATCGGAGCCGGCTGCTGGCGCCCCAATCGTAAAACGCTCGCCCAGATTCGCGCGGCGATCGACGAGGATCCACGTTCGTGGTGTCGCGCCCGAGATCAATCAACCAAGAAGACTGATTTTGAACTCGCCGGCGATCGACTGAAGACCTCTCCGAAGGGATACTCGATCGACCATCCCATGATCGAAGATCTGCGGCGAATTGATTTCATCGCAGTCGCTCCCTTGCAAGAACAAGAGCTGACGTCGAACCTGGCCATCGAGAGGATTGTCGCGCGGGTCCGCGAGGTACGGCCCTTGATGCGGTTTCTCTGCAGTGCGATCGGAGAACCGTATTAGGGGAAGAGGGCAGTGGGGCAGTGAGTGAGTATGCGAGTGGCGAGTGGCGAGTGAGGTGTGTAGGCCGGCATCTAGGAGCGCAGCGACGCCGATCCGGCAAAGGTTCTTGCGTGGCGTCGGATTGCTGTTCGACGCCGGATCGGCGCTTCGCTTGATTCGGCCTACTTCGAATTCCCTGACACTCTCACTTACTGCCCCACTGACCCACTGACCCACTGCCTCTAGTCCAGTCGCTGCTTCAGGACTTTCAGCGCGGCGGGCAGGGGGGTGCTGGTTTGTTCGAACTCTTCCCACCACGAACTGAGCGTCTTGGCGGTCGCATCGTCCCCGATTTGCCAGAGTTCCATTGCCCGTCGAATCGGCAGCGGATCGGAACGTATCAACTCCAACTCGGCCCCGGCGGCGAGCACCAGCGGAATCGAAACGAGCGACCAGGGGGTCGCGAGCGACTGGTCCGATGATTTCTGTCGGATGTATTCCTCAATCGCGATGCGGGTGATCAGCCAAGCCATACGTAGAACTTCGGGGACTTCGGAATCGACGTCGGTCAACACCGCTTCCATCCACAGGCGGTGCCTCTCCGCGTCGTACCCGCCATCGCCGCCCCGCATCGGCTGTACCATCAACGCGTCGATCGTCGGCGGCCACCAATCGTTTGGCGGCTCTCCCCAGATTTTCCCACCGACCTGACCGAGCAATCCGGGACCGAAAGTCTCCCAACGATCGCGGAGCGGGCCGGCGCGAAGCTGCAATTGTTCCGCGAGTTTGGGAAACCGCTGCAAGAACGCAAGTCGCGAGTCGCTTAATCGACTGGTGATCGCCTTGGAAGTCGTTTCAACCTGCATTTCGCTGCAGCCCGACCACATCAGCGCGATCGAGCACGCCTGTTGCATGTCGGTCTCGCGAAGTACCTCCATCAAGTACTGCTCCCAAAACACACCGATATCAAGCGAAGCGGACAGCAAGCGATTGTTAATGTCGGTGACGGGCGGGACCAATAACTGTTCCGTCTTGCTGTCGCTGCATCGCGCTGCGGTGGCCACAACGAAGGCGGCGTGGGCCACACTCAATTCGACGCTTGCGACCCAGCGAATTTTGACGCTGCTACCCACCATCTCACCCTTCACAAAGATGAGAGGTGATCCACTGCTCAAGTTCTTCGAAATCGACCGGTGGTAAATCGCTCAAGTCGGGGCGAAGCTTCTCGGCTTCGTGGAGGTAAACATGCGATATCTCCGACTGCCGCTTGTCGGTATTCCAGAGCACCAGCACGCGGATGCAGCGGGGAAGCGAATTGGGGACCGAGATCTCATAGGCACAAAGCAGCGGGACCTCGAGCCAGCCGAGTTGCCTGGCCGCCAAAGCGGGAAACTCAGCCCCCAAGTCATTGGTGACCGTGAACGTTGCACTGGCGACGTCGGTCGATTCGATTCCGTTTCGACGAATCATCAGGGCCAGCAACTGACGGGTCGCCGCAAGAATCTGATCGCGGTCATCCGCCTGGACCGTCGTCGCTCCGCGGACACCTCGGCAAACGGTCATTCGCTGCTTCCTCCTGAGGTCACTCGACAAAGTGGGGCGGTAGGGCAGTGGGGCAGT
>JARFQX010000879.1 GCA_029287555.1 Rubripirellula sp.
CTCGCGGCTACGATCCCGTTTACAGCCCGCACATCGGTCGGGTTGAGATGTACGAAACGAGTGGCCACTTTCCTTACTACCGAGACAGCCAGTTTGCGCCTCTGTTTGGAAGCGAGGTGGGAGGTCTGCTTGATTCGTGGAGTCGCCGTCTCGAGGAAGGAACGATCGACACCGACGGCGAGGAGAAGCTGCTCGAAGCGGTCAAGGTTTTCGGAGTCGAGCTGCCGAATTACAAGTTGGCTTCATCCGTCGAATCGCGGCGCGAGGTGCTTCACGACTGGCAGAAGGTGCATGAGCGATACCTGCTCAAACCGATGAACTGTCCGCATCACTGTCATATCTTCAAGTCGCAGCCTCGCTCTTATCGGCAGTTGCCGCTACGGTTGTTCGAGTTCGGAACGGTCTATCGCCACGAACAAACCGGCGAACTCAACGGGATGCTGCGGGTTCGCGGTTTGACTCAGGATGACGCGCACATTTTCTGTACCGCCGACCAAGTCGAAGAAGAGTTTCGCGCCACGATCGAGTTGACCAAGTTCGTGTTGAAATCGGTTGGCTTGGATGACTATCGCGTGCAGTTGTCGCTGCGGGATCCCAACAGCGATAAATACGTGGGAAGCGAGGGGAATTGGACCCAGGCCGAAAGTGCGCTGCGTAGCGTGCTTGAGCATTCGGGATTGGAGTTCAACGAAGAACCGGGCGAGGCGGCCTTTTACGGACCGAAGGCCGACTTCATGGTTCGTGACTGCATTGGCCGTTCGTGGCAGCTCGGGACGGTTCAACTCGATTACAACTTGCCCGAACGATTCAAGTTGGAATACAACGGCAGCGACAACGTGGGCCATCGTCCCGTGATGATCCATCGCGCCCCGTTTGGTTCCCTCGAGCGATTCACGGGAATGTTGATCGAACACTTCGCCGCCGCATTCCCGCTCTGGTTGTCACCCGAGCAGGTCCGCGTACTGCCACTGAGTGACAAATCACTGGATTATGCGGTGCAGGTGGCCCGGCAACTCGATGACGCTGGGTTGAAGGTGACGGTCGACAGCAGCGGTGGCAAGGTCCAGGCAAAGATTCGCAACGCCCAGCTTGACCTCGTCAACTACATGGCCGTGGTCGGACCGAAGGAGGCCGAGGCGGGGCAATTGGCGCTGCGGGACCGGATCGACGGGGACTTGGGATCGATGCCCGTGGCCGAAGCGATCGCACGACTGCAGACAGAGATTGACGCGCGGCAGGTCCGGCAGGTCGTCCCAAGTGCGTTTGAAGGTGGCTCGGTGGCAGCAGTCGACTCCGATGCGGTGGACAACGAGTACTGATGGACAACGAGTACTAGTCCCTGGATCGGCGGGGCGAACCGATGGACGCCGGGGCATCGCGGCGCGGGTGGTCATGACGAATCGGCCGATCCCAGCGATTGCAACGGTCCATCGTCCGGTGTGATTCGAGAACCCCCGCTGTTAGCGCGGCGAAGCAATCCGAACCGACCGCTTGGGTACTTATCCTGTCTGCTCAACGTTCTCCATGCGGGTCCCAGTCAGCCGGCAGGGGCGAGCAACCAGGGGATTTCGTGGGGAATCCGTTGGGTTTCTCCGTTTCCGCTAAGCTGCTCGTGTCCGCCAGGCTGCTCATGTCCGCCGCGCTCCCCGCGGTGCGGCAGGTCCCTCCACGCGTCGGACAATGGCTCAGGAAGGTAGCCACTGGCGTAGGCCCGGTCTCGTTCGATCCGCGTGAATTCAAGTCGCCAAGCGACCTTTACCATCGTCTCGGAACTTGGAAACAACATGCGTCTGATCTTGTTGCTCGCCGCTCTGCTACTGCTCCCTACGGTTTCGAAGGCCGAGTTGTCGGTGCGGCAGGCTCGTATGGTCGAGGTGATCAATGCGACCGTGATGAAGGCGGGGATCAGTTACGCTGGGGGTGATTATCAGCAGGCGGGCAATCGGATCGTCGAGGCGATCAAGCAGTTGGACGCAGCGATGCAAAGCGATTCGCCGGAGCTCTACGACCGTCTGGTGCCGGCGATCAAGCGGATCCAGAAAGCTCACGCGATGCTCGAGTTCGAGGGGGTGTCGTTGCCGCCATTCCAGCCGCCCACCCGTCCACGATCGGACCAGCCCGGGTCGAGCGAGGGCAAGGGGACGCCGTCGGCAAAGCCAACACCTGAACCCAGTCCGCCCCAACGCGATCCAAATCCGCCGAAGCCTGAGCCAAGCCCCAAACCGGAACCGGTGCCACCTTCCTCCGTTTCGATGACCAGTTTTACGGGGGCTGTCGCGCCGATTCTCGTCAGTCGTTGCGGACGTTGTCATGTCGCCGATAACAAAGGTGGGTTTAGTGCGGCGAGCTACAGCGCGCTGATGAAGGGCCCTCCCGAAGGAGTTGTCGTATTTGCCGGTGACACCGTCGCTAGTCGATTGATTGAGACAATTGAAACCGGCGACATGCCGCGTGGTGGAGGTCGTGTGACACCGCAGGAACTGCAAACTTTGAAGGCTTGGATCTTGGCAGGGGCCAAGTTCGATGGGACCGATCCCGACGCGCCGATCGGCGGTGCGGCGACACCGCCGCGAGTCAACATGAACGTTGAGGTCCGCCGCGCAACGGGTTCTGAGACCGTCAGTTTTGCGGCCGATGTTGCACCCCTGTTGGTCGAGAATTGCAACGGTTGCCATATCGAGGCGAGGCAGACACGTGGTGGACTAAGGATGGATACGTTTGCTCAACTTTTGCGCGGCGGTGATAGCGGTTCGATCGTCGTACCGGGAAAAGGGTCCGAAAGTCTGCTCGTTCAAAAGCTTCGCGGGATGGTGGGAAATCGGATGCCGGCCGGTAATCGTCCCGCGTTGTCGGAGGACGCGATTGCGTTGATTTCCACCTGGATCGACGAAGGCGCGACGCTGGATGGTGCCAGTGCGACGCAACCGCTCGGCGTGATGAGCCAGTTGGCTTGGGCGGCGGCGGCAACGCCCGAGCAGTTGAGTGAGCGGCGAGCAGACTTAGCTGCAAAGAATCTGCGGCTCGTCACCGCCTCCTCCGGTAAGATTGCGACGTATTCATCGGACCACTTTCTGGTCGCCGGACCGGTCTCCGGCCAAGCATTGAAGTGGGTAGCCGAGCTTGCCGAAGACCAGATGAAGACGGTTCGTTCGGTGATTAAATCCAAGTCGGGCGAGAGCTTTTACAGAGGCAAGGCCACGATTTTTGTGTTCCCCAAACGATACGACTACAGCGAGTTCGCCAAGATGGTGGAGGGTCGGTCCGTACCGACTGATTGGACGAGTCATTGGAAATACGACGGGATCGATGCCTACGTTTCGTTGGTCCGCGGTGATCGAGAGGAAGAGGACGTGGTGGAATTGCGATTGGCCGCACCGTTGGTCAGTTTGGCGGTGGCAACCCGCGGCCGCGACGTTCCGCGTTGGTTTGCAGAAGGCACCGGCGTGGCAACCGCACACCGGTTGGCCGGCAGTCGGGATCGCGACGCGCGGAGAAAGCAGGGGGCAGAGATCGCGGCGGCGATTGCGAGCCTGGAAAACGCCAAACAGTTCTTGGAGGAAAAGCTCTCTCCGGAACAAACCGATCGAATCGGCGCAGCGCTGGCCGCGACCTTGCTCGATCGTCCGCTGCGACGAGGTTTCGATTCGATGGTCCGCTTGCTGGACGAGGGCCAGTCATTCGAGCGGGCGTTTCAACAAGCCTACCGGGCGACTCCACAGCAATTTGTCGAAGCCTGGATCAAGAGCCGCTAGACGCTCGGTGGCATTCGAGCTATTCCTACCTGCTTGCGGGAAGCCGCCTCTCCAACCACGTCTTTCAATCCGCAGGAGACCCGGATGTCGGCTCAGGATCGGACGCTCGAGCAGTACCATCAACTGATGCAGATCAATGCCGCGTCGCACTTGGTCCGGGCGGCTCGGTCGCTTGGCATCCTCGCGGAGCTTCGCAAGGGGCAGCGGACGCTTGAGCAGTTGAGTGAATCGCTCCGTCTTTCCCGGGAACCCGCTTCGGGTTTGCTCGATGCCCTGATCGCCATCGGAATCATTGAGAAGTACGGCGACGACTACGCGCTCTCGCAGGCGGCTCAGTTGCTATGCCAATACGACGAGGATCTCGGTGACGCGCGTTGGCAGCGATTGCCCGATCTGGTTCGTGGTCAATCCGACCGGCAGCAGAATGACGAACAGCGGCACTTCGATTACTTGGCCGCCACTCAGTGGATTCACACGCCGGCAGCGATGGAGGCAGCAGAGATCCTTGATATCGGTGGTCAGGGAGAGGTCGCCGGTCCCAAAATCCTGGATCTGGGCTGTGGCTCGGCGGTTTGGAGTTGTGCGATGGCCTATCGCGATCCCGAAGCAACGATTTCGGCGGTGGACAACCGCGAAGCCCTTGATGCGGCGGAAAGTACCGCCAACTCGATCGGGATTCTCGACCGCTTCGAGGCGAAGGTCAGCGATCCGCTTGAAGCCGAACTGCCCGCCGATCACTTCGATTGGGTCGTCTTGGCTCAACGTTTGAGTTGCCTGGGGCCGGACGTCGCCTCGCGCCTGGTGACCAAGGCGGCCTGGGCGGCAAAACCGGGCGGGAGAATCGTTGTGATCGACCTGTTTCGTGGGCC
The DNA here is from genome assembly GCA_029287555.1 of Rubripirellula sp. Lineage (GTDB taxonomy): Bacteria > Planctomycetota > Planctomycetia > Pirellulales > Pirellulaceae > Rubripirellula. The sequence goes on from JARFQX010000879.1 coordinate 4,622, forward strand.
ATCCAGGTTCAATCTTGCCGAATGCGTCCAGGTCCTGAATCTACAGCTCGAGACGCGCCAAGGAACCGTCCGCACGCTCGAGCAAATGGAGTCCGAACTGCGGGAGGCCGGATTGGACGACATTCAGTTCGTCTTCCTGAGCCGAAGCCGGGCCAACCTCGGCATGTCGGTCGCCACCAAGCCGCGATGAGCACCGATCCGAAAAAAGTTTGGGTCCTCGCCGGCGAGGCCAGGAGGGATTTCGCTGCTTAATCGACGGGGTGTGTTGACGAAATTGGCTTTGGCTTCCTACCATACGCGGCTTAGTTGCCCCCTTCGAATCAATCCGGATGTCACAGCGATGGCTGTCCCAAAGCGAAAACACTCAAACAGCCGTACTGGCAAGCGACGCTCCCACGATCGCGTGAAGCGACGCCAAGTCGCTTACTGCCCCCAGTGCAGCAGTGCGGTCCCCACTCACACGATTTGCCCGAAGTGCGGTTATTATCAAGGCCGGACCGTCGTTGAGCACGACGAGGACTAGGGCCGTTCTCGGTCGAGGCGGCAAAAAAACCGACACCCATAGCCGCCAGCGGCCCGAGCAGTTTTGGTGTCCTTGCCCTTTTTGTCGCGACACTTTTTCGTCTTCTCGGCCGCAAGCCCGGGGCGATCGAGGCGACTGGGGCGATCGAGGCGACTGGATTTCTCCCTCTGAGAGGATGGTCCTCCAGGCTTCCGGGGCGACGGAGCATCCCAAGTGCGGCCCTACCTGGGAAGTTGCCGAATGAACAGTCATCGCGTGCGAGAGAGGGACGCACGGGACGAATTTTCGGACTACCCGAGTAGGTTGCACTCGTGACGATGAATTCAGTTGGCATTCTCTTTCCGGGCCAAGGCGCCCAGTCGGTCGGCATGGGCCGTTGGTTGTGCGAGAACCACCCCACGGCCCGGAAGCGTTTTGACGAGGCATCGGAGATCCTCGGCTACGACTTGGCGAAGCTCTGCGTCGAGGGCCCGGCGGAGCGACTCAACGCGACGGAATTCTGTCAACCGGCCCTGTTCGTTGCGGGGATCGCGGCAGCCGAAGTACTTAAGGAAGTGGATCCGGAGCGGATCGGTGCGGTACGGGTGGCGGCCGGATTGAGTCTCGGCGAATACACCGCGGTCTGTTTTGCCGGGGGACTGCGATTTTCCGATGGCGTGCGGCTGGTCCAGCGCCGCGGCCAGGCGATGCAGTCGGCCTCTGATCAAGTCGACAGTGGGATGGCCAGCGTGATCGGTCTTGAGCTGCCCGCGCTCGAGCAGCTTTGTGACACGTGCCGTCAATCCGGCGAAGTTCTCCAGCCAGCCAACATGCTTTGCCCGGGGAACATCGCCGTCTCGGGGCATCGCAGCGCGATCGAGCGTTTGATCCCCGCCGCGACCGAGGCGGGCG
>JARFQX010000897.1 GCA_029287555.1 Rubripirellula sp.
AGGCCAAACCATCGTGCGAGATTGGTGGCTGGTCATCAGGTTGTGGATGGAAAAAAACCGTTGCCCCGGGTCCCTCAGGTGCCAACTCGCCTGGGGACCATTGCGATCCCAAGACGCCGCAATGATTCGCTCCTCGGACGAAGTGTTGTAGTCCGTCTTGACGTTATTGCTCGTGAAGTAGCCCGCGCGACGCAGCAGTGAAGGGAAGCCGTTCATCTTTTGGGGCAGTGGAAACAACGATCGCATCGGATGTGTTCCCGTGTGCGGCGCGATGCAGGCGTTGATCAAACACGCTCGCGAAGGCGAACAAACAGGCGACGTGGCGAAGGCATTCGTGTATCGACAACTCTCCGACGCCAATCGGTCGATGTTCGGAGTCGTCGCATACGAGTCACCGTAACAGCCCAGCGTCGCGCTCATGTCCTCGGCCGTGATCCACAAAATATTCGGACGTCCCGCTGGAACCTGCTTCGCTTCACCATCCTGGGCCCAAGCCGAAAGAACACTGGCCCATGCGATGCAGGTACCAATCAATAGAGCCTTGAAGCGATGCAAGAATGTGAGGTTCATCGTGACGACCCTTCTCTTCAGGAGCAAGCAACACGCGTCTCCAGGCATTAGCTAAGTTGACCGCGAAGCAGGTGGAACATTCGGGTGCATCCATCGGGCCCGACCTTCGATGCGTGACCCAGACCATGATTGTCGTTGAACGCTACCCAGTCTCCCGGACCAAAAACGTGTTCCTCCAGTTGTTCCGGACTTCCAACATAGACGAAGAAGGCGCCGGCGGTGATGTGTTGGAGGTACGTGACGGGACCATGCAGCGGATGATCGGCGGCGAGGTGCAAAGCGCGACTTCGGCCCGGCTCGAGCACCTCCTCCGTCCGCGAGATCAATCGCTCCTCAATCAAGTCGCGGTCGACGCGTATCGAAATAATTTCGGAGCGTCCGTCGGGGACGCAACGAGCTCGGACCAGGCTCATCTCAAGCGTGTCTTTCGTCACAGGTACTTCTCGCCAGTTGACTCGAGCGGGTCGAAACTCCGGATCCCAAGACGGCCGTCACTCCTGCGGCTCCGTCATGCTCCAAGGATCCAGCGCTTCTTTCAGCGTTTCCTCGGGAAGCACGCCTTTTTCGCGGCACAATTCGCGGATTGTCTGGCCGGTGGAAAACGCCTCTTTGGCCAACTTGGCTGCCGTTTCGTAACCGATCAAGGGATTCAAAGAGGTGCACATCGAGAGGCTCTTTTCAACCGCGGCCTCGCAAACGTCCTCGTTCGCCTGCATGCCATCGATGCAGAATTCGACGAACGCGCCGGTTCCCTTGCTGAGTAGATGGATCGACTCCAAGATCGTGTGAGCCAGGACGGGCATCATAATATTCAACTGGAAGTTGCCACCTGCGGCACCACTAATCGTCATGCACGTATCGTTGCCCATCACTCGCGCGGTCAACTGCATCATGGATTCGCACATCACCGGATTGACCTTACCCGGCATGATCGAGCTACCGGGTTGACGACTCGGCAAAGCGACTTCGTAAAACCCGCAGCGCGGTCCACTTCCCAGCCAGCGAATATTGTTAGCCACATTGAACAACGTTTGTGCCACACACTTCAATTCACCGTGCGATTGCACGACTGCGTCGCGTTGGGCATTGGCCTCAAAATGATTCACCGCTTCGACGAATGGAACTCCCGTCTTTCCGGCCAGGACCTTCGCCACCCGAGCTCCAAATTCGGGATGCGTGTTGATTCCACTTCCCACCGCCGTACCCCCAACGGGCAACTCCAGCACGGCATCGCGCGCGGCTTCGGCACGAGCGATCGAGAGCTCAATTTGCCGCGCAAAGCCGCCGAATTCTTGACCGAGTCGCAGCGGCGTTGCGTCCATCAGGTGAGTGCGTCCAATCTTGATCACCTTGTCCCAGTCAGCCGCCTTTTGTGCCAGCTCGCCGTGCAGTCGTTGCAAGGCGGGAATCAACGAACGATCGATTTCCACGGCCGTTGCGACGTGGATCGCCGTCGGAAACGTATCATTCGTGCTCTGGCCCATGTTGACGTGGTCATTCGGGTGAATCAGCTTCTCTGGAGTCGTCCGATCACCTCCGGCCAATTCCGTTGCGCGGTTGCTGATCACCTCGTTGACATTCATGTTGCTGCTGGTTCCGCTGCCGGTCTGAAACACGTCGACCGGAAACTGATCCGACATCTTTCCCTCAGCGACCTCCAGCGCGGCCCGAAGCATCGCTTCGACCTGATCGTCGCTCAGCGGGTTCTTGCCCGAACCGGTCAGCTTTCCGAGGTCTCGATTGGCGACGCCACACGCATACTTCACCAACCCCATCGCGGCCACCATGCTTTCCGGAAGCCGCCAACCGCTGATTGGAAAGTTATCGACCGCCCTCTGGGTCTGAGCTCCGTAGTACGCTTCGGCGGGAACCTCCACGGTGCCCATCGAATCCCGTTCAATTCGCATTTCTGTCATCGGTCAATCCAGTACCCTACACGCGGGGATCTGATGGCGAGGCCAGCCGGCCTCCGCCTGGGAAAATGAAAGCGTCATGATAGAAGGCGTTGCCCAATCCAGCGAGGCGGGGCCCCATCCGGTAAGGTAGGTCATGCGGCAATTCGACGTAGGCCGATCAAGGAGCGGGGCGACACCGATCCGGCAATGGGTTTTTGCCCGGCGTCGAATCGGTGTTCCAAGCCGGATCTTCGCTTCGCTTGATTCGGCCTACCGAAAACTCGCCGCACCAGCCGTCGTCGAAGACCCCAATTTCATCATGAGGGATTGAGTTTCGCATCGTCTCGACTCAAACTCACCAAACACTGACCCATATTGGTTTTTTGAGGAGCAGGTTCGTGTTGAGACTCTGTAGTTACGCGCTGTTGGGATTGATGCTGAACACAGGGGCGATGGCTCAATCTCGCGAGCTCAGCGACCTTTGGTTCGCTGGCACGGGGCAATCGTCAAAGCGAACCACTCCCTATCCAGAGGGTACGCCGCGTGCCGAGCCCAAGGGTGTCGACCTAGGAAACCCTTTTGGTGTCGAGATACAAGGCAGCAAGATCTGGATCACGTCAGTCGACGATCACTGCATTTACGAGGGGACGGTTGACGGAGGCAAGCTAGCGCGCATTGCGGGCAACGGGTTGATCGGCTACAGCGGTGACGGTGGTCGCGCTCTCGAGGCGACCTTTAATTGGCCTCACGAAGTGCGCGCCGATTCGAACGGTAACCTCTTCGTCGCCGACACCCGTAATCATGTGATTCGCAAGATTGACGGCGCCTCCGGTACCGTGACCACGCTTGCGGGTGATGGGACGGAAGGTTTTGCCGGTGACGGCCGCAAGGGGCGGGACGTGAAGTTTCGCCAACCGCACAGTGTGGTGCTCGACGGACAAGGAGGTCTGTTGGTTGCCGACACGGTCAACCATCGCCTTCGCCGCATCGACTTGGTGACCGGCGTGGTCCGCACGATCAGTGGCACGGGGCAGCGGAAACTGCCGACCGATGGAGCCGACGCCGCGAACTCACCGTTGTTTGGCCCGCGTTCGCTGGCGGTTGATTCCCGTTCGATTTGGATTGCTTTGCGGGAAGGCAATAGCGTGTGGCGAATCGGTCGCCAATCGAACACGATTCACCACGTCGCCGGGACCGGTGCCAAGGGATACGGCGGTGACAGCGGCCCACCGCTGCAAGCAACGTTCAACGGCCCGAAAGGTCTCGTGCTCGATTCCGACGGGCGACTGCTGATCGTGGACACGGAAAACCAGGCCGTTCGACGGATTGATCTGGAGGCGCAAACGGTTGAAACCGTGCTGGGACAGGCTTCGAAACTCCACCCGATCATACTCAAGCGGCCTCACGGGATCGCCTTCTCCGCAGCAAAGGGCTTCTTCGTTGCGGACTCCGAGAACCACCGTGTGCTGTTGGCGAAGTAACGCGACCTTCGGCCGGGATCGAAGAGCAGCCGTACGACCATTCGTCACGTCTTGACCGTCGCCTCCGACTTTTCACGAACCAGCTCGCGCAATCGATTCCAAGTTGACTCGTCGGCAATCATGTC
>JARFQX010000941.1 GCA_029287555.1 Rubripirellula sp.
CTGGTCGCCGCGGCCGCGGCTCGGGTCGAGCCCCGTCGGCTGGTTGCCGTAACGGCCGATTCGCCGAGCGTTCCGCGATGGCAATTGCAGATTGCCCGGCGAATTGCTGACGAGCTGGGAATCGAACATCAGATTGTCGCCACCAAAGAAACCGATCTGAGCGAGTATCAACGGAACGACGCGAAGCGGTGCTTCTATTGCAAGCAGACGCTCTACGGCGTGTTGCACACCTGGGCGCGGCAGCGATTTGGTCCGTCCGCTGAGCCCATCCGAATCGCCTCAGGCACCAACGCCGATGACCTCGGCGATTACCGCCCGGGCATTGAGGCCGGGCGCAGCAGCGGGGTGCTCACACCGCTGGCCGATTTGGGATTCGGCAAGCAACGGGTTCGACAACTGGCAAAGCACTTCGGCCTCTCCAACCACGCCCTGCCTGCGGCGCCCTGCTTGGCCAGTCGCATTGCTTACGGGACGGAGGTGACGCCGGAGCGTTTGCGACGCATCGAACAAGCCGAAGCACTGCTCCGCGAATCGGGTTTCACCCAGGTCCGGGTCCGAGTCCACGCTGGCGATCTGGCCCGAATTGAGGTGATGCGAGACGAAATCTCGCGACTTTGCGAGCTAGACCGGGAGGGAAAATTGTCCCAGTCGCTCCGTGCGATCGGCTTTCCGTTCGTGACCGTCGACTTGGAAGGATTTCAATCGGGCAGTATGAATCGTGGTCTGGTATCGATCGGCTTACCCAGCACCGATCGATCCAGCACCGATCGATCCGGCGTTGACCAGCCCGACCCCCGTCCCAGCGGGGCCGCGGGAAGCGGCGCCTCGCAGAGTAAGGAGGCCTTACCTTGAAGGACGAAGAAAGGGATGCGGCTTCCGACGCTGAATCGGAAAGTCAATCGAAGCCAGAGTCTGGCAGCGTCGATTCGACGGGGACATTCCCTCAGTTGTCGGCGGGAACGCGGGCCGCGACGCCACGGCGAGTCAATCGGGACACCGAACCGGTGACGCGGAGTTTGATCGGTTCGCGCATCGGCGATTACCAGATCATGCGAAAGCTGGGTCGTGGCGGCATGGCCGACGTGTACGCCGCCAGGCAACTCTCCCTCGGCCGGGACGTGGCGTTGAAAGTTCTGCGCAGCGATTACGCGCGCGACAAAGACTACGTGGAGCGATTCCGACGAGAGGCTCGGGCGGCGGCCAAGTTGAATCACCCCAACATCGTGCAGGTGTACGAAGTCGGTGCGGTCGACGGTCTGCACTACATCGCCCAGGAATTGATCGACGGAAATAACCTGCGAGAACGCCTGGACCACCACGGCACCATCGATGCGGATGAGGCGGTCGAGGTACTCGTTGGAGTCGCCTCGGCGCTGGAGGTGGCAGTCGAGGCGGGGATTACGCATCGCGACATCAAGCCCGAGAACATCATGCGCTCGTCGCGGGGCGTCATCAAAGTGGCCGACTTTGGTCTCGCGCGAGGCGGAGCGGATGTTGCGGCGAGTCGGGCGAGCTTGACTCAGGATGGCCTCACCATGGGAACGCCGCGCTACATGAGCCCGGAACAAGTCCAGGGCAGGCCGGTCGATGCGCGCAGCGATCTCTACTCGCTCGGTGTCACGATGTACCACCTGCTGGCCGGTCGCCCGCCCTTCGAGGCCGATGATCCGTTGGCCCTTGCACTGATGCATCTGCAGGAAACGCCGATGCCGCTCGACCGAGCCCGTGACCGATGGAGAGCGGACGGCCAACCGGATTTGCCCGAATGGATCATTGCGATCGTGACGCGGTTGATGAACAAGTTGCCTCAGGATCGATTTCAATCACCGATCGAATTGCTCGATGCGATCCGCAACGAAGCCTCGACCTCGCAAATCGGCGGTCTCGGCGTGGGTACCGCTGCGGCAACGATTCGGCTGCAAAGGGCAACCGACCTGGAACGGCGTTTGACTCTTCGCCGACGCGTCCGATTGGCTGCTGTGCTGATGATTCCGCTCGCCCTGATTGCCGCCTCGGCGTGGTGGTTCACAAGGCTTCCAGGACCCACGGTTGCCCAACTGCTCAATCCGGAAACGGTCCCGCCGCTGAAGACCGTCCAGGAGCAATACCTCGCCGCGGTGGATCGCAATGACGAGGCGGGATGGCTCGCCGTCAGCGAGTATTTTCCTCCTCAGGAAACCACGACCAATGCCGGCTACTACGCCAAGTCCAGGTTGCAACTGGCTAGCCTGCTCGTCTCGCAAGGCCAACTGGAGCGGGCCGACTCAGAATTGGAAGGGTTGATCCGCGATCCGATCGTCGATCCGGTCTACCAGGCAATCGCCCTGGCCCGTCGCTGCAGCGTGCTGGAAGAATTGGGGCAGACCTCCAAGCTCAACGATTCGCGGAAGGAGCTGCAATCGATCTACGCTGAACTGCAGGCGTCCAATCCGGTCGCTCGAGAACTCGTCGATCGTGTCCTGACCCGCAGCGAGCGTTTGCAGCTTGGTTTGATGGACTCCTGACACAGTTGCCTGAGGACGTCCGCCCGTTTGAGCATGGGGCCCGTTTGAG
>JARFQX010000945.1 GCA_029287555.1 Rubripirellula sp.
GACAAAGACAAATGACACTCAGGGAGTCGGACGACCCAGTAGTACCGCAGCAGCCCGAAATCCAATCGGGCGGCGAGAAGCCGAGTAATATCGGTGCAGGGAAGCGGGTCGGGATTTCACGCGATTCAGAGGCTTCATCGCCCGCACCCAGTGGCGGGAGTTCGGTGCAGGACCGTCTGGAACGCATCTCTGAACGAGCGACGACGCATCCGGAAGAAGTTTTCAATAACCTCTTCTCGCTGCTCAATTACGAGCTGCTGTGGTATGCGTTTCGCCGACTCAAGCGAGGTAAGTCGCCTGGAGTCGATGGCGTGACGGTAGAAGACTACGAGGAGAATCTCGAAGCAAACCTTCGCGATCTGCTCGATCGACTTCATCGTGGCAGCTATCGCCCGTTGCCAAGTCTGCGAAAGAACATTCCCAAGGGGAATGGGAAAACGCGTCCGCTTGGCATCGCCAGCGTGGAGGACAAGCTAGTCCAACGCGCGGTCGTGATGATCCTGGAGCAGATCTACGAAGTCGACTTTTACGACATCTCGTACGGTTACCGCCCCGGAAAGTCTTGTCACGAGGCACTTTCGACTCTTGGTGGGATCATTGCGACGCGAAAAGTGAACTGGATTTCCGACGCGGACATCAAAGGCTTCTTTGATCACGTGTGCCATGAACGTTTGGTTGAACGGCTGCGGATTCGCATCAGCGACCCCAAACTGCTCAGGCCGATTGTAAAGTTCCTGCAAGCGGGTGTGATGATCGAGGGTAAGTTGATGGCAACCGAAGACGGCGTCCCACAGGGGGCGAGTCTCTCTCCGTTACTTGCCAACGTGTATTTACACTACGTGTTGGACGAGTGGTTCGAACGCGACGTGAAACCTCGGATGCGAGGCGAGGCGTACCTGCTACGCTTCGCCGACGATTTCATCAGTTGTTTTGAGTTCGAATCGGATGCGAAGCGATACCAAACGGTGCTGCCGAAGCGACTGTCCCGTTTCTCGCTCTCTGTCGCCGAGGAGAAAACCAAGTTGATACGTTTCGGACGTTTCGCCCGTCGCGATTGCCAGCGATTGGGTGACGGCGCTCCGCAGGTGTTCGACTTCCTCGGATTCACCCACTACTGCGGTCGTTCACGATCAGGCCGCTTCAAACTGAAGAGGAAAACGTCAGGCAAGAAACTCCGGATGAAGTTGAGGGAGATGCGGCTCTGGTTTCACCACCAGCTTTCGACTCCGGTCGGCGAAATGTGGCAGGTCTTGAACGCGAAGCTTCGTGGGCACTATCAGTATTACGGGGTCAATGACAATTGGCCGCTGCTGATGGCGTTCCGCAGCAAGGTTCGCCACATGGCCAAACGCCACCTCAGCCGCCGCAGCCAGAATAGCTACGTGAACTTGGACGATTTCAACCGCGTCATCGAGCTTCATCCCTTGGCGTGTCCGACGCGTTTGACGGACCTGATCGCGATGCAACGGTCGTTGTGCGGTGCGGGAGGCAAGTGAAATTTGGGAGCCGGATGCTAGAAAGTGGCACGTCCGGATCTGAGAGGGGCCGAGGGTCAATGCGGCGCGGTTAGCATATTGTGACACCACTCTGGGAAACCTGTGGCAAACAGTGAACACAAACCCTAACCTAAACCAACGAGACCTCGGTCTACTCGCCGTGAGTCGCCGAGTTGAGTTTATTGAAGTGGTGAGTCGCTCGCAGCGACCACGTGATCGCAACCGCAGGGGTAAGAACGTCCAACGCGGCATGATTTGGAACACTGATCGGCACTGATTGTCACTAATCAATTAGTGGAGATTAGCGTGGATTAGTGTTTAGCTTTCTTCGGCCGAAAATCCCCTTTTCCGTTCGCTCGATCGTGTCCCGTCGGGTTGCGGGTGCCCTCCGGCTCCCAGCATTCGCATGCAGTGTCGTGGTTTGGATCGGTGCGCGGCCGACCCGCCCGGGATCGTCCGGCGCCTGATCCCACACGACGATTGCAGTCGCAATCAGTCGAGTGGTTCCGCGCGTATGCTTAACCGCTTGGCTTTCAGGCCAGAGGCCGACACATACTTGCCGGCGGTGTCAACCGCCGGTCCAGTTCACTGCAGGGATCTTCCAGGTCAGCGGGCGACACAACCGCGCACCGATGAGCTTCGATCGATGTGTCGGCCTCCGGCATAATCTGCGTTGGTTGCCTTTGGTTCCGGGGCCTGACAGCCCCGGCAGTTCATGTGTCATGGATCGGCCTCCGGCCTGAAGACGTCGCCAATCCATAATTGGTATTCGTGACGGCGGACATAATCGAAGTCTTTGTAGACGTTGCTTTGGCGCGGACTCGTCACCTTCGGTACAATCGACGAACCATTCGATGCACGCGCGCCCTCGAGTGGGTCTTGGGCAGTGGTCGCTCTGCCCCGCGGGCCGCGTGATCGTAGACGTTCGGTGACGTGATGAGCTCTGGCGGTTGCGCGCAAGGTTGATCGTTCAAACGCTCGTTGGCGACGACGCAATCATCTACCTCGCCGGGGACGACAACCTGTGATGCAAACGCGGACTGGGGATCTTCGGAATTGGGATGCACCACGATCCTGTCAGTTCGTCGAAATCCCAATGAAGGGTTCAGCCCTCTTGTTGCGAGCGATGACATTCGCGAGGCACGTATTGCCCCGGGCCATCCTTGCAATAGTGGCGATCAAGTACCTGCTCGAAATCTTCTCGAGAGCGAATGCGCGCCATGGCTAACCGGACCGTTTCGTGGTCGGGGTGGCTCTGGGAATACTTGATGCAGAATTTCCGCATCAACAACGGCGCCCGCGTTGGAGTGTAGGTCTGCTCGCAAAGCGAATAGTGTTCACGCATGACCTCCGCTTGCTCATGCAGCGTCGGTGGTTCGGGCAACGATCGCCCATCGGCCAGGGCGCGGCACTGCGAGAAGATCCAGGGGTTGCCGATCGCCCCGCGAGCGACGGTGACGCCGTCGATCCCCGTTTGGCTGATCATCTGCAGACAGTCTTCAGCGGAAAACAGGTCGCCGCTTCCGAGGATCTTGATGGAATCGCCCGCGTGCAGCTTGACCTCCCTCAGAAATTCCCAACGACTCGGGCCGATATAACGCTGCTCGACCGTTCGACCGTGAATGGTGGCGGCGGCGATCCCGGCGGAAATCGCGCCGTCGAGGATTTCAAAGAACTTCTCGCGGGACTCCTGTGTGTCATCGATGCCGCGTCGCATCTTGACAGTCACTGGTATTCCAGCGGGAACCGTGTCTCGGGTCCGACGGAGAATCTCAATGGCCACGCCAGGCTGCGAAAGGTGGAATCCGCCGCGGCAGCGACCCAGGACTTTCTTGACCGGGCAACCGAAGTTGACATCAATGATGTCGAAACCTGCCTCCACCAGTTTCATCGCTCCCGCCGAAAACTGTTCCGGTTCGGCCCCCATCAATTGGCCGCCGACGGGGTGTTCATCGGGATCGATTTCGAGAAAGTGTTTTGTCTTTTGACGCTTGTTGAGGGCTAGCAAGAATTGATCAAGCATGACCTCGCAAAGCGAGTAGCTCGCGCCGTGTCGTCGGGCGATCACCCGCATTGGCAAATCACTGTACCCCGACAGCGCGGCCTGCACGACGGGAAAACCGATCGCCACATCTCCAATCGACAGGGAACCGGTCGCCGCCATCGCTGCGGGTAGCGTATTCATGGGGAAATCGCCTAGTCTGGCGCGTGTCGGACAACCCAGAGCGTGAATTTCGGACAGCGGTCAGCTACCTTAATGATCCGTACGGATGGATCGCACTTGGTTCTCGGACGTCCGGTACACGAAATCTGGAAAAGAAGTCATGATGCTGCGTGGTTTGCTTATCGCAACGACCATTGTTGCAGTTGCGTTCTCCTTTGCCAACGCGATTGCCGCCTCACCCAACATCGCCCCACCCCACATGAAGATTGAATCAAAGCCCTTTGGATCGACAAATGACGGTCGCGAGGTTACACGCTACACGCTGATCAATTCTCACGGTCACAGCGTTTCAGTGATGAATTGGGGTGCGACGCTCTTAGAGGTCATGGTGCCCGACCGCAGTGGCAACCTTGCCAACGTGAATCTTTGTTTCGACGCGCTCGAGCCATACGTGACGGGCCATCCGTATTTTGGCAGCACCGTTGGTCGGTTTTGCAACCGCATCGGTGAGGGGAGATTCACCATCGACGGGAAGGAGTACCAAGTCACAATCAACGCGGGCAAGCATCACCTGCATGGCGGAAAGCTCAATTTCAGCTACCAGTACTGGGAGGCCGAGCCGGTGGAGTCGGACGACGCGGTGGGTGTCCGCTTTTCGCTTACCAGCCCGGATGGTCAGGAAGGATTTCCCGGTACGGTCCAGGCAACGGTGCTCTACAGCTGGAACGACAAGGACGAGTTGACAATCCAGTTCACCGCCACCACCGATGCTCCCACCCACGTCAATCTGACTAATCACAGCTACTGGAACCTCGGTGGCGCGGGTAGCGGCAGCGCGTTGGACCACGTGGCCAAGATCGAGGCGGATCAGTGGTTGGATGTGGACGAGTCGTTGATCCCGACCGGGACGTTGAACCAGGTGGATGGCACGGTGCTTGATTTTCGTGAGCCAACCCCTTTGGGAAAACGTTCCGGTGAGCTCACCGGAACCAACGGATACGATCATTGCTACGTGATCCGGGGTGAGCCCGGCGAGCTTCGACCGGCGGCGAGAGTCGTGGATCCCCAATCGGGACGCGTCTTGGAGATAGAGACCACCCAGCCTGGCATGCAGCTCTACACCGCCAACCACCTGCCCGGAAATGAGCGTTCCAACGGCTACGGCCAACATGAAGCGTTCTGCCTCGAGACGCAGCATTATCCCAACGCGCCGAATCGACCCTCGTTCCCCACCACGCTGCTCAAACCGGGCGAGACGATGCGGGAAACCACGGTGCATCGATTTAGCACCGAATAGGCCGCGCGAAATCTGGCGCTTTGCGAGCCTCTTCCTCGCTCAAATGTCTTGCCGAACGCCATCGGTCGGAGCCTTTTCCTGAACGCTCCTGAGATAAGGAACAGAGAACGGCCTTGCGCAGCCGATAAATATTGACATGAAACATTCATATTGTTAACAATTCCTTAACAATGGTTTGTTCGCGCAGGGCTTGGATATGGCGATCGACTTGTTAGTCGGCATTCTCGTAATCACTGCGCTCTCGGTCTTGTCTTACGTAGCGGGTCGCGTAATTCGCTTGAGTCGCGTCTCGGTTTACTTCGTCGCGTCGTTGCTGACGTGTCTCTTCTTCGCCTGGACGCTTTCGGGCAAGCTGGGTTGGGCCGCGTTGATGCCGTGATCTTCGGTGGTCTTCTGGTCCAACCTGATGCCGATCCTGCTCTGTTTCGCTGCGGGTTTGGCGAGCGAGACACCATCGCTTGCACGGATAAGTCGATTTTCGACCGTGGTTGCCCTGTTACTCTTGGCGGCCGCTTACGCTTTGATCCCCTATTCGCGTCCGGTGTTGGCTCCGGTCTCTCTGGGCGAAGGGAGCAGCTGGCAGGGGGATGTGTGTCTGCAGAGCCATCCTTCCACGTGTGCCCCGGCGGCCGCGGCGACGCTGCTCCGACTCAGTGGGATCGAGGCGGGCGAGCAGGAACTGGTCCGTGCCTGTTTAACGAGTTCCTACGGCACCGAACCGCTCGGGTTGTACCGCGGTTTAGCCCTTTCGACCCGCGGTCCTCTTGTTCCCCGGGTTGCGGACTCGGATCCGCTCGCCTGGGAACGTCGGGGCGAGCTTCCCAACATCGCATTGGTCCGGTTTGAAACGCCGAGCCGCGAGGATCACGTGTTGGCACGTCATGAACGTCGTGGTTCTTTGCGCTGGTTGCTCGGACCCAGAAGTGAAGGCCATGCGATCGTGGTGCTGGGCCAGGATGGTGACGGTAACTGGCAGATAGCGGATCCCGCCATCGGAACGACGACGTGGAGTCGCGATGAATTCCTCGGTCGCTTCACGGGCGATGCCATCTATCTGGCCAACACACGCTAGCTGAGGATTGGGTGCAGGACTCGGGAGGGTTCGACGCCGGTCAACCTCATGTCCAGTCCTTGGAACTTGTAGGTGAATCGTTCATGATCGATACCGAGCACGTGCAGCATGGTCGCATGAAAATCGTGCACCGAGACGACGTCTTCCACGGCGTTGTATCCGAATTCGTCTGTCGCGCCATAGGTGACACCCCCTCGCACGCCCCCTCCGGCCATCCAGAACGTAAAGCCCTTGATATGGTGATCTCGGCCCGGGTTGTTTCCCCCTCCTTGCGACATCGGTGTGCGACCAAACTCACCCCCCCATATCACCAAGGTGTCCTTGAGCATTCCACGTTGCTTGAGGTCTTCGATCAGCGCCCAGCTGGCCCGGTCGACCAACTCACCCGTCACCTTCACGCCATTCTTGACGCCGCCGTGATGATCCCAACCGCGGTGATAGAGTTGGATGAAGCGAACACCGCGTTCGGCGAGACGACGGGCTAGCAGACAGTTGCTGGCGAAGCTTCCGTCGCCCGGTTTGGCGCCGTAGAGGTCCAGAATGTGTTGCGGCTCGTCCGACACATCCACTAGGTCCGGGACGCTGGCCTGCATCTTGAAGGCAAGCTCATATTGCGAGATCGCCGTGGCGATCTCGGGATTGTCGACGTCGTGATTGCGGAGGCGATTGAGTTCGTTCACGGCCTCGACCACTCGTTCTTGGTCGGATCGCGTCACGCCGGGCGGATTGCTGACGTAGAGAACCGGATCCCCTTTGGCGTGAAAGTGCACGCCCTGGTACTTGCTGGGAAGGAATCCACTGTGCCACTGACGCGAGGCGATCGGTTGCGACTGCCCACCGCCGACGGACGTCAGAACCACAAATCCCGGCAGGTCCTCGGCTTCGCTTCCAAGACCGTATTGAATCCAAGACCCCATGCAGGGCCGCCCGGAGATCTGCGTTCCGCAGTTCATGAACGTGTGCGCCGGATCGTGGTTGATTTGCTGCGTCGTCATCGAGCGAACGATCGCAATTTCGTCCGCGATCTTAGGAATGTGCGCGAAGACATCGGAGATTTCCTGACCAGATTTGCCATGCTTGGAAAACGAAAACTGAGGGGCCAGACACTTAAGCTCCTTTCCCTGCAGCTGCGCAATCGGCTGGCCCTCGGTGATCGAAGCCGGCATTGGCTGGCCATCGAGTTCCTTGAGTTTGGGTTTGTAATCAAAGGTCTCCAGGTGTGAGGGCCCGCCTGCCATGCACAGAAAGATGACGCGACGCGCCCGGGGTGGAAAGTGAGGCTTGACGTGCCCAGTCACGCCGGCATTCGCGTGCCGTTCGCCAAACATTTGACTCGCTAAAGCCAGCGAACCGATCCCCATGGTCGATCGGTTCAGGAAGGTACGTCGGTTGAGCATCTGGGTCATGGAACGACTCCCGCTCCTTAGAATCGTGAGGTGGTTTCGTAAGCATTCAAGATGGCTCGCGCGACCTGCGACCACGCGGCGAGTTCGCCCACGTCCTTCGCGGCGGGTTGATCGGCGCGTCCAACCTGCAGCAGGGCCCGAGCGTCCTCGGGGGATGCTGCATAACGCTCAAGTTGTTCTTGGTAGAGCGATCGCAAGACTCGGAGTTCCTCGGCGCGCGGCTCCCGAGTCATGGCGGTGTGGATGGCCCAAGTCAGGCGCGAGTCTGTGTCGTCCCCGGAACGCATGATCCGTTCACCAAAAACGCGGGCGGCCTCGACAAAGATTGGATCGTTCAATAGCACCAACGCTTGCTGCGGGATATTCGATCGCGATCGTTCAGCGGTGCATTCCTCGCGAGAGGGCGCATCAAAAGCGAGCATCGAAGGGTGCAGGAACGTGCGGCACCAGAAGGTGTAGATGCCGCGTCGATAGAGGGCCGAGCCCGAATCGGCTTGCCACTGGCGTTTGGGAAAGTTGAGGTGCTGCCAGTAACCGGCGGGCTGATAGGGCTTGACACTCTTTCCCCCGACACGATCCTTCGCGAGAAGCCCGCTGATGGATAGAGCCGTATCGCGAACAAACTCCGCTTCGAGCCTCCAACGCCCCTGACGACTGTAGAGCGCATTGAGGGGATCGGCTGC
>JARFQX010001044.1 GCA_029287555.1 Rubripirellula sp.
GAGGGAACGATTTCCACAAAGTAGCCAACGGACTCGTACTGCCGCTTATCATCCGCAACCGCGATAGCCCGGTAATGGACCAGATCCCAATCGTCCAATTGAAGCTCGACGGGCCTGAGCACGGGCTGAAACACGGCGTAACGAGGATCCTCCAGCTCCGGAAGTCCTCGCTTTGCTTCCTCTTCGAGATTGACCGCCGTTGACCAGAACACTTCCGACAGCGGTCGATCGGCAGCCGCCTCAATGAGCAGTGGCAGATCTTCATGACGAGTCAAACGCAGGTTCCGCCCCGGTTCGCTGATGCGAACTTCACCCCAAGGCTCACTCGATTCAAGACTAGCCAGGGACTGGTCATCTACCTCGTCAACGATCTCAGGAATAAGGAGCGGATCGTCCTCGACCTGGATTGATCCGTCAACGTCGGCTGTCTCGGCAGCAACCGACCGCAGAGGTCGATGGTGAAGATAAAACCATGTTGCCAACAACAGCAATGCCATCGCCGCAGCGCAATGCTTCACCGTATTACCCCACGAGAACGGACTGCCGCTCGGCATCTTGCGCACCAGGCTGGATGCCTGTCGCTCAATTGCGTCTCGATACATTTGGGCGGAGACATCCTGAGGTCGCTGATCAAGTTCCACCACGGTGTTGAATCGATCCAACAGCCCCGCCTGGTCGTTCTCCACCGCAGCCGCGAGCCAGTTGCGATCGAGTTTCCGATCGAGCACACGGACCAACATCACGAACCAACCCATCATCCCAAGCAATGCTGCTAACCCGATCAAGACGATGGCCAGAGTGGGCGAGCCAATCCATCCAATCTTCGACAAGCCACCGACCAACAGCGCAACGACGAGCACCCAGGAAAACACCAGAGCGGTGGACTTGATCAGGGCTTGCCATTTCCAGAGCGCGGCGGCGCGGCGCAGTCGATTCTCAAGAGCGTGATTGATCACAGAACGGCTCGCAAAAGAGGTTGCCGGGTCGCGTTAGAGCTAGAACGTTTCACAAATTCAGAAAGTCGATTGTAGTCTTTGGAATAGCCAGATCGGAAACCAACCTCAAAGGGCACGCGCGAGACGGGCACTCCAGATCGTTTCGATCAGGAAGGCGACGGCGGCAGCCACCAACAGGTACCACCAATACTGCTGTTGTAACGCTTCAAGGTTTGTCAGCTTGAGATCGGTCCCGTCCGCAGCCGCTGCGGCGGCCTCGGAAGGCACCTCTCGCTTCCAGGCACGGAGGGCCGACGGATCGTCTTCGTAGGTCAATTGCGATTCCAGTGGCGACGGATTGACGTCCAAAACAGCGGCCAACTCATCGGAATTCCCCACGCGAATCGCATAGTGCCCGGCGCGCCCGGGCAGTTGAAAGCTCGCCTTTCGATTCACCACACTGACTTCGAGCGGGTCCGGACCGTCGGCAACGGCGACGCTCGTGGCCGGATCGACCAGCGAAACCGTCAATCGCTCCGCCTCCGCTGCGCCGGGCAACTCAAAAACGACCGATTCGCCCGGTTCATAAGCCGCGCCGGTAACCGTTTTCGACCGCAAGAAGTTCAGGCATTTATCCAAGAAGGGGATGAAGGTCGGATGAATCGGCCAATTGGTGTCGCGGCGATCGAAGCCGAAGGCGAAGACGAGCATTCGCCCCGGCGTCACGTTCGCTTCGAACACCAAGGGATCCCCCGCAGCGGAGAACGCCAAGGGCACCGCGTCGCGAAATGATAACCGGCGGTAGTCGCTGAATCTGACTTCTGCCAGATTGCCAAGTTCACCCGATCGAAACGGTGCGAAAATCGGATGCTCACCAAACACGTATCGAAAAGTGGCTGGATTCGCGATCGATGGTTGAGGCGATTCGAATTCGATTCCCAAGTCACGAAGGAATCCGGAAATCAATGGACTGTCGTCTTCCAGCATTAGCATCACGCCCCGACCGCGACTGAGATCATCGCGAATCGCGTCTCGAATCGCCGGAGAAGCCAGCAGCCCGCTCTCCACGCACAGCACGTCGGGAGGCTTCTCCTCATCTCGGGCTCGCAACTGCGCGGGGTCGGAAAACTGCACCTCCCAACGTCCGGACATGACCTCGGGATTGAGTGCCCGGCGCAGATAGATGGAACTGCCAACAACTTCGACACGCCCGAGAGAAACCGGCGGAAGAGAGAACACGACTCGATCATCGCCCGCCAACGCGTCACCGCCTCCGGCGATCGAGGCTTCGCACAAAACCCATTCATCCGGTTCGACCTGCCAAGTGGCGACAACGCTGCGCGACACGGACGGAGCACGGTCGGACGACTCTTCCAGCGACTCTGATTTCTCGAGCACTTTGCGGGCGACCTCCGAACCGTTCGCACGAAACACGATTCCGTCGGCTTCGATCGCGCCTTGTGATTGCAGAAAGACACCTGCTTCCACCCAATGCTCACCATCGCGAATCACTCGCTGGGCGATTGAGCCGGTGAGGCTGAGGTTGCCTGGCGAAGCGTCCATCACCTCCGGAAGAGCTAGTTCCACATCGTCGAGAAATGGCGGAGATTCAGCACCAACCGTCCATTGGTTCGCTTGGCTGTCGCTCAATAGCACGATGCGACGCTGCTGGCCGAGCGAGGTTCCGAGCATTTCACCCGCTGAACGAAACGCGTCGATGAAAACGCCTCGTTCGGCCTTCGGTTCGAGATCACGCAACTTGGCGGCAGCAGCATCCCTGTCATCACCAAAACGAACGAGGGTGCTGGCAGTCGACGACAGTTCGATCACTCCGATTTGCGTTCGCATCTCTCCTTGTGCCAACTCGTCGGCGATCAAGTCGCGGTCGCGGACAAATCCGTCGTTGACTTGATGACTGAGAGTGTTGTCAAGAATGTAGACCCGACTCTCTTCCACAACGACAACTTTTTCGTCCTTGAAGTACGGCCAGGTAAAGGCCCCCACCAACGCCGCGAGCCCCAACAGCCGAAGCAGGAGCAGCGGCCAATTCCGCGGCCAAAGTGGTCGGGTTCGGGCCAGCGGTTGATCGTCAAGGAATCGCAGCGACGAAAACTCTACCAGGTTGGTCTCATCACGTCGTCGCAAATGGAGCCAGATTGGAACCGCGGCAGCGGCAAGTCCCAAGGCCATCAGTGGATACAGCAGGCTCATCACTACATCAGCCGTCGACGTTCATTGAGAAACAGCGTCAACGCCTGCCATGGCTCGCGATCCGTTCGCACAACGCAATGCGGCATCTCCAGCGAACGAAACAAGTCGCGGTAATCATCGAGAAAGGCCGCAAACTGGCTTAGGTAGCGGTCTCTCGCCGCCGCCGGATTTACCATCCTCCTGGTACCGCTCTCGAGGTCTCGAAACACGGCCGAGTCGGTGAAAGGAAATTCGATTTCGTCCTGATCGAGTACCTGAAACACCAAACACTCGTGGCCGAGGAACCGCAATTGCTGAAACGAATCTCGGATGCCGGGCGAGTCTTCGAGCAAGTCGGAAAAGAAGAGCACGATGCTGCGGCGGTGAATCAATCGCACAACATGCTGCAACAAGTCATCCAGTCGAGGACCGCCGGCGGCCGAGATTTGCTGCAGATGCGCCAGCAGCAAGCCAAACTGGCTGGGCTTCTGCGATGGCTGAATAAATTCCGCGCCGACCGAACCTTCATCCATGGTCAACAGCCCGACCGCATCATTTTGCCGTAGCATCATCGAAGTCAGTGCCGCGGCAAGTGTTTTGGAGACTTCCAGCTTCGACCCCCATGCATTTCGTCCGCGGTATTTCATCGAGCCACTGGTATCGATAACAACGTACATTCGCACGTTGGTTTCTTGCGTGTACTTCTTGATGCACAGCCGATTACTGCGAGCGTAAAGTTGCCAATCAAGATGACGCAGGTCGTCGCCAGGCTGGTAGTCCCGGTACTCGCTGAACTCGACGCTAATGCCATGGAAGGGACTCTTGTGCAAACCGTGCAGAAATCCCTCCACGATGTAGCGCGCGCGCAGGTCAAGACTGTGCAGCATCGACATCACTTTGGGATCAAAGCGGTCGATCAATCGTTCATGGTCGCGCACCACCACCGACGCTAGCTCCTCGCCGGGGAGGCATCGTGAGGAATCTCTTCGAGCAAATGCTTGACAATGTCGTCCGTCGTCTTGCCCTCGGCATCGGCATGGAAACTACGGATGATCCGGTGACGTAGCACCATTGGTGCGACGGCCATGACGTCTTCGCAAGCCACGTTATAGCGGCCATTGCAGGCAGCCCGCGCGCGGCCGGCAAGAATCAAGTTCTGGCTCGCTCGCGGGCTGGCACCCCAACGGATCCAGCGGGAGACACTTTGCGAGGCGGCTTCGGTCGATGGTCGAGTCGCACGAACCAATCGGGCAGCGTAGTCAATCACGTTGGAGGCGGCCGGAATGTGTTCGACCGCGTCGCGATACGCCATCACCTCGCGCCGCGACATCCGAGCGGACAAGCCTTCGAGCGGCGTAAACGAATGACCGGCAACAATCTGCTTCTCTTCTTCCAACGTTGGATAGTCCACCTGCAGCTGAAACAAAAAGCGGTCGAGCTGGGCCTCCGGCAAGGGGTACGTCCCTTCCTGCTCGATCGGATTTTGCGTGGCCAACACAAGGAAGGGCTCAGGCAGTCGATCGGTACGTCCCGAGACCGTGACGGTACGTTCCTGCATCGCCTCGAGCAGCGCCGCCTGAGTCTTGGGCGGCGTACGATTGATCTCGTCGGCCAACAAAATCTGTGTGTAGATCGGTCCCTTGACGAATTGGAACTCCCGATGTCCCGACTCTTCCTCCTGCAAGATGTTGGTTCCGGTGATGTCGGGCGGCATCAAGTCGGGCGTGAATTGAATCCGCTTGAACTCGAGTGCCAGCACACGCGCCAAGGCACGAACGAGCAAGGTCTTGCCCAACCCCGGCACCCCCTCGATCAAACAGTGTCCATAGGAAAGCAATGCGTAAAGTATCGCGTCAACATTCTGCTGCTGACCGATGACGCATTCCCCCACCTCGCTACGGATCGCTTCGGCTTTGGAAGGCAGGGTCGACAGGATCCGTTCCGCATTGCTCGCCGTCACTTCGACCGGCTGCTGGGAATCCGATTCCATCGATTGCGAGTATTCGCCGGATCCAGGATTCGTCATGATTCGTTCAAAGAGTGCCGTGAAGAGGAGATCGGGGTGGAATGCAATTCTATCAGCCAGCGGCGACCGCCGCTGTTCACCGAGTTTTGACGCATCACGTCCGCTTCCCGAAGTAAGTGGGGCCACATCACATCTGTTCACTTGGCGGCGAGTGAAGTCGCCCGCCTAAGGAGAGCCTGCTCGGCCGCCGGCGTCTCGCGCAATTCGGCAACTCCTTAGCACCAACTCCTCAGGACCAACTCGTCAGCACCAAGTCCTTAGCAACCTGGGGCTGGTTCGCTCCCGCGGCGTTGAGGACATGGGGTGCCTGCCGACCCGGTCGGGAAGCGAGATTCGAGCCTGGCGATCTAGAAATCTGCCAGAACGTGCCGGGCGGCAGAAAAGTTGATCATAATGAATGGTTCCTCGCTTGGTTCCATCATCCCGCCTCTCCTGAAATCCCCATGAAACCGCTCCTTGGCGTTCTGGTTCTGATCGCTTCCTCGACCGCCCTGGGGCAATCTGCGGTAGAAGTCGCCCGCGTGGTGACCGCGGAGGTCAATCTCGGCCAACGAATCGTGGGCTCGGTGCGTCCGCTGCGAACGAGCGTCATTGGAAGCGCGGTCGACGGACGCGTTCTTCACTACGACGTCAACGCCGGTGAGCCGGTCAAAGAGGGCCAACGACTGGCTCAGCTTCGCACCGAAACGTTCGAAATCCAGCTAGCCGCGGCACGCGCCGAGTTGGCTCTTGCCCAACACCAACTGGCTGAGCTGAAGAACGGCTCGCTTCCTGAGGACATTGCCGAGGCGGAAGCGAACATGCTCGCCGCCAAGGCGTCGATGGAGTACGCCGAGGCCAAGTCCAAACGATTGACCGCCCTCTCAGACTCCCGCGCCGCCAGCACCGACGAGCTGGAAACCGCCAAGGAGCAAGCCGAAGCCACGCGATTCGCATGGAAAGCTGCCAGCGCGCTGCTCAAACGAATCGAGGACGGTCCGCGGATCGAGATGATTGCTCAGGCCGAGGCGGGTGTTGAACTTCAGGCCCAGCGGGTCAGGCTGCTGGAAGACCAAATCAAGAAACTCTCAATCGTTTCACCGTTCGATGGTTACGTCTCAGCCGAATTCACCGAGGTGGGAGCCTGGATTTCTCGCGGGGATCCCGTTGCCGAAGTGGTGGAGCTCAGCGAAATCGAGGTCCAGGTGCCGGTACCCGCTCAGTATGCGGTCAACGTGCGAGTTGGGGACGAAATGCGAGTAGAGTTTCCGGAATTGCCCGATCGGCTGTTTGTGGGCGTCGTTGATCGAATCGTTCCCGTCGCCGAGTCGCGCGCTCGCACCTTCCCGGTCTTTGTTCGAATGCCGAACCAGTTTGTAGACGGGAAACCCACTTTGATGGCTGGATTGCTGGCTCGCGTTGAGTTACCGGCCCAGCGTCGCGAGAGAATGCCGCTGGTCCCGAAGGATGCGCTGGTTCTGAACGGCAGCACTCGATCGGTATTCGTGGTCGACCCAACCTCGCGAAAAGGCGAACTGAAGAATCAAACGGGAAAAGTGCGGGAGGTTCCGGTGGATTTGGGTGTTGCATGGGGTGGACTGATCCAGGTTCGAGGCAACCTGAATGCCGATGAACTCGTGGTCGTCCTGGGTAACGAGCGGCTCGTACGCGGTTCGAGCGTCCAGATCACTCGTATCAAAGAGCCCTTCTTTCCCAAGCGCCCCGCCTCGAATCCCTGATCCACACGCATGAAGCTGTTCGAGCAATTCATCGACAACCCCGTCAAGGTCTCCGTGGGCGTATTGATCGTCGCCCTGTTCGGATCGATCTCGATGGTCACCATGCCGAAGCAGCTGATTCCGGCGGTTCAGAACCCGGTGCTCTCGGTCGAAACCCAATGGCCCGGTGCGAGTCCTCAGGAACTCGAACGGGAGATCATCCAAGAGCAGGAAGTACAACTGGCTGCGGTCGAGGGATTGATCAAGATGACGTCGCAGTGCCGCGACTCATCCGCATCGATCACGCTTGAGTTTGCGGTGGGCACCAACATTGAAGACGCGATGATGCGCGTCAACACGCGGTTGCAACAGGTTCGCGAATACCCGATCGACGCCCAAGAGCCGGTCATCGAAGCATCGGATGTTGCTGACCGGCCCATCGCGAGGTTCGCTTTGACCTCGCGTCCGCCGAGCAAGGAGGAGATTGCTGGGTTCCAGGAGGAGCATTCGGAACTGGCCGAGATCGTCGAACCCGCATTGCGGGCGATGAATCCCGCGCTCCGCGTCTTCCGGCTCCAACAGATCTGCGAGCAGCATGGCAAGCAGCACCCCGATTTACTGCAACTGCTTCCCGCCGAGGTCGATCTGCAGTCGGTGAGAAAGCTCTCCGAAGACGTGATCGAAGCGCAATTGGAGCGTGTTCCGGGCGTGGCCGAAGCCGATACCTACGGTGGCCAGGCGGAAGAACTGCAAGTGATTGTGGATCCGGAACGCCTGGCGGCCCGGCAGATTACCATCGCCGACGTGCGGGCAGCGTTGACCGGCCAGAACAAGGACACCTCGGCGGGCGACCTGTGGGAAGGCAAACGACGCTGGGTCATTCGCACCTTGGGTCAATTCCGCGACCCGGAACACGTTAAGAACCAACTGTTGGCCATCGAGAACGGCACACCCATATACGTGGGTGACGTCGCTGAGGTGCGCGTCGACTACAAAAAACTCGACAGCCTCTCGCGACGGTATGGAATGACCACCAACGGCTTGAGCGTCCGCCGAGCATCCGGCGCCAACGTGCTGGAGGTGATGGACGGGATCCGCAAAGTCACCGCTGACCTCAACAACGGGCTGCTCAAACGCCTGGATCTGGAACTCTACCAGTACTACGACGAAACGGAATACATTCGATCAGCCATCGGATTGGTCCAGCAAAATATTCTTGTCGGTGGGGCACTGACCATCATCGTTCTCTTGCTGTTTCTGCACTTGGGACGCCGATCCCTGCTGGTGATTCCATGGATCGCTGTCAGTGCCGTGGCATCGGTTCTTGTTTCGCCCTGGTTTTTTCTCGTCACGCTGACGTTAATTTTGGTTTCCGGACTCGCTTTCGGACGAGGCGCCTTGGTCGTGGGACTAGCCATTCCGGTTAGCATCGTCGGGACGTTTCTCTTGCTGGGCCTGATGGGACGATCGTTGAACGTGATCAGCTTGGCCGGCCTGGCATTCGCAGTCGGCATGCTCGTCGACAACGCGGTGGTGGTTCTCGAGAACATCTACCGCCGCCGCGAAATGGGCGAATCGGCCCGAGTCGCGGCCGCTGACGGAACGAAGGAAGTCGCCGGTGCGGTCGTTGCCTCGACCCTGACAACCATCGCGGTCTTCGTTCCGGTCTTGTTTGTTCAGGAAACCTCGGGACAACTATTTCGTGACATCGCTTTGGCGATCAGTTGCGCCGTGGGATTGTCGTTGCTGGTCTCGTTCACGGTGATCCCCACGGCAGCGGCCCGACTGTTCGGCGGTCGCTTCGACAGCGGCGCCGACCGGCCTCGAAGCGACGCTGCATCGGATGACGAGCCTCATGGGGATGGAACTTCCGACGAATCGGCTGTGGGAAGATCGCACGCTGAAGAGCATCCGCGCGATGAGGCTGCGCCGCCGATCCCGGAACGTCGGTCCGATTCAACCGGTTGGCTCGTCCGACTGTTATCGTCGTTGGGATCTAGATTCTCGGCCTTGGTCGTATCGATCAATCGCGCTGTGTTATCGAGCCGACCTCGATCCCTTGCCCTGGTGATTGGCATGGTGCTCTTGCCGGTGGGGATCAGCTATCTGTTGTGGCCAAAAGTCGAATACCTGCCCGAAGGCAACCGCAACTTCGTCTTCTGCAGCCTGTCGCCACCGCCCGGCTACAACATCGAACAGTTGATGGCGATGGGAGAGCAGTTGGAAACGGACCTCCAGCCCTACTGGGACGTGGATCCCGGCTCGGCGGAATCGGCTCAGCTCGAGTACCCGATGGTTGACTACTATTTTTACGCCGTGCGCGGCACGTCGGTATTCATGGGCTTTCGGGCTTACGATCCGTCTCGCATCCGCGAGTTGATTCCGTTGCTAAAGGATGTGGGATCGCAGTTTCCGGGGACGCGCGCCATCGCCAAGCAGTCAAGTCTGTTCGAGAGGGGCCTGACCGGGGGAAGAACCATCGACATTGAAATCACCGGTGGCGATCTGAATCGGTTGATCGCGATCGGACGCCGCGTCCTGGATGACGTGAAAGAAATCATGCCCGAAGCCCAGGCAATGCCTCAGCCGAGCCTCGACCTTTCCAGCCCCGAAATCCATGTCCAACCCAAGTTGGTCGAATCCGCGGAAATGGGAGTTAGTGCGTCGGATCTGGGCTACGCGGTGGACGCCTTTGTCGATGGCGCTTACGCGGGTGACTACTTCGTCGACGGCGACAAGATTGATTTGACCATCGTCGGTGACGATTCCTTTGCAGGACGAACTCAGGACATTCTTTCCTTACCGGTGGCTACGAGCGAAGGCCAAGTGGTTCCACTTTCTTCCCTGGCCCGAGTCGAATACAGCAGCGGCCCGGAAGCCATTCTGCGTCGTGAGCGTCAGCGGGCAATCACCATTTCGGTCACGCCACCGCTGGATCTTCCTCTGGAAGAGGCGATGCAATTGATCGATCAAAAGATCGTCTCGGCGATTCAAGAGGAAGGCTTGATTGACGGTGAAACGATGGTCTCTCTCTCGGGAACCGCCGACAAGCTTCGCGAAGCGTGGAATGCCTTGCGATGGAATTTGCTCCTGGCATTGGCCATCACCTACTTGCTGATGGCCGCGCTCTTTGAATCCTGGTTGTATCCATTTGTGATCCTATTCAGCGTTCCACTCGGCGCGGTCGGAGGAGTTCTCGGGCTTTGGGTGCTCAACTTCTTCGTCTTTCAAGCCTTGGACATTCTGACCATGCTGGGTTTTATCATCTTGATCGGCACGGTGGTGAACAATGCAATCTTGATCGTCCACCAATCGTTGAATTACATCCGCGGCGGGTGGGCGCCCAGGGATGCGATTCCCGAGAGTGTCCGAACGCGGATTCGTCCGATCTTCATTACCACCACGACGACCGTTCTCGGCTTGTTGCCACTGGTCGTCTTTCCTGGAGCGGGGAGCGAGCTCTATCGCGGCCTCGGTTCGGTGGTGCTTGGCGGTTTGATCGTCTCCACGGTATTCACCCTGTTCCTGGTGCCGACCGTCTTCCTCTTGATGCTGGACTTCAATCAGGCGACGCGGCGATGGCTCGCGTCCATCTTCTCGGGCGCGCAGGAACGGCCGCAACGGCCCGTCACACCCACGGGCCACGAGGAACCGGCCCTGGGTCATTCCGCCTGACCGTCGCCCCGGTGAAGCTCACATCTGACCGACTTGACTTCTCCCCGAACACCTTCTCCCCGAACACCTTCTCCTTGGACGCTCGAAACCATTGTGGTCGTGCAGTTTCTAACTTGGCGGTCCTACGCGACGTCCTTGCATCAACCTCTCGTTTCGTCGTCGGGAGCGTCGAGCGTCAGCGAGGGCAGGGTCCTTCCGTTTCCTTCGCCGAAGGTCAAACAGCTGCAATCCGTATCGCCTGTTCCCCGCGACTAGAACTCGGCCTGGAACTGGGTCCTGAACAACGTGCCGTCGTCGCCGACAAGAATGTCGCTGGTGCGGTTCTGGAGCGGGCTCCCATCGAGTTGAGTTACATCGAACGATAGTTTTACCTCTGGCTTGCTAAGCGGATACCAGTTAAAGCCCGCAGCGTACTCCGACGCATCGCCGAAGTCGCCGTTAACGTTTGAGTAGCGGAGATTCAGATCGAGCGTACGAACGATCAGAAATCTTCCCCCTTCGATGTATAGCCCGTGTTGAAAGACCTCATCCGTCAACAGCGGTCCATCGACCTTGAAACGATCGATCCAGCGGAGAAAGACCTCCGAGTTTGCACTCCACCCTCGATACTTCCAGGCAAGGTCAGCACCATAGAACCAGACATCGAAACCGGTTACGGTGACCCCTGGTGCTAACGCACCGGTTTGCGTCAACCGCGTTCCATCGGCAAGTCGAAGGAAATCACTTTCATCGAGGGGAATTCCGGACGCGTCGCTTCCTTGTGGCGAGTACACGAACGAGTGACCGATTTGCCATCGCAACTCGTCGCTGCAATCGAAATCGACTACCTGGCCGCCAAAGTCACCCGCTGGTTCGAGGTAGGCGGTTGCCGCAAAGGTGAACCGATTATCCGTGTCCGCATTTGGCAAGTTTGCGGTCCGGTAGCCGTTTCCAACCATCAATTCGTAATGGCCGTGCCGGGCAAACTGACCAAGACCAAAAACGCCAACGGTTCGATCCGGGCGAAAAAAATCGTTCGCCATCGGACGGTCGATCAGCCGGGTCCGACGTGCGCCCAACAACCATTGACGACTCGCCGGCACCTTGCGCTTTCCCGCCTGGATCTGGAAGCGATCGCTAAACTTCCACGCCCACCAATAGTCGAAGAAGTCGACCGTATGAAAGCCATCGGTATCACCGTCGAGCTGCAAGAAATAGGTCAACCTGGGATCTACCGCATAACCGCGAAGCGTCAATCTCGCACGTTCAATGTCGAACGCGTTGCGGTTCAGGATGGGTCGCGTGATCCCGGCATTGTCTGTCCAAGATTCCGAGCGTCTGGTAAAGGCGTGGTGACGAAACTGGATCCAACCATTCAACTTCGCCTCAAAGGGAGACTTTTTTCGGTCGAAGGGACGAATTACAAAGCCGCGATCATAGCCGGCGAAGTAATTCAGTCCCATGAACGTGCGACCCGAACCGATTGAGTCACAACTGACTTCGACGGGCAATTCGGCAGCCAAAGGAACTCGCTCGATCATGCCGGGCGTGCACGAGCGATCGGACAAATTGGGTTGAAGCCCGAATGGCTGAGGACCGGCATCGAGCCGTTGCCGAAGCTCGCGGATCTGCTCGGCTTGCTGATCGAGCCGTGACTGAAGATCCCGAACGAGCCGTGATGTCGACTCATCGGTTTCTCCCCCGGCGACCAGCGGAAGGAATCCCAACGCAAGGCATCCAAGGACGAAGCCGCGAGTAATAAACAAGAAACGATTTCCGCCATTCATCCTGGAACGCGCCTCGTAGAAACACACCAATGGCCCAAACCACCAACGACGACAACCACTCCACCGGTCACGTCGCTGCTTTCGGCGA